>NZ_VTTK01000029.1:0-90271 GCF_008365135.1 Azospirillum sp. Sh1
CAGCGCAATTCGTCACGCCCGACCCGTCTATCGCTTCCCTCTCATGTTAGCGCCTATGCCCCATCCCTCCCCCGCTTCGCGGGAGAGGGTGCCTTATGAGAAGTGGCGGCAGTCCCCTCTCCCGCGTGAGCGGGGGAGGGTTAGGGAGGGGGCAACCGCCTCATGAACTCCTGAACTACCGCCCCCGCTTGGCCAGAAACGCCAGCCGCTCCAGCGTGTGCACGTCCTGCTCGTTCTTCAGCAGCGCGCCGCACAGCGGCGGGATCAGCGTACGGGCATCCTTGGCGCGCAAGGTCTCGGGATCGACGTCCTCGACCATCAGCAGCTTGATCCAGTCCAGCAGTTCCGACGTGGACGGCTTCTTCTTCAGGCCCGGAACCTCGCGCAGGTCGTAGAACAGGTTCAGCGCCTCGCGCAGCAGGGCGGACTTCAAGCCTGGATAATGGACCTCGACGATGCGTTCCATCGTCTCGCGCTCGGGGAAGCGGATGTAGTGGAAGAAGCAGCGGCGCAGGAAAGCGTCCGGCAGCTCCTTCTCGTTGTTGGAGGTGATGATGACGATGGGGCGCTTCGCCGCCTTGACCGTCTGGCGGGTCTCATAAACGTGGAACTCCATGCGATCGAGTTCCAGCAGCAGGTCGTTGGGGAACTCGATGTCGGCCTTGTCGATCTCGTCGATCAGCAGGACCGGAGACTCCGGCGCCTCGAAGGCTTCCCACAGCTTGCCGCGGACGATGTAGTTGGCGATGTCGTGGACCTTCGCCTCGCCCAACTGGCTGTCGCGCAGGCGGCTGACCGCGTCATACTCGTAAAGTCCCTGCTGAGCCTTGGTGGTCGACTTCACATGCCAGGACAAGAGCGGCTTGTTCAGCGCGCGGGCGATCTCCACCGCCAGCACGGTCTTGCCGGTGCCGGGTTCGCCCTTCACCAGAAGCGGCCGCTCCAGCGTGATGGCGGCATTGACCGCCACCATCAGGTCGTCGGTGGCGACATAGCGGTCGGTTCCGGTGAAGCGCATGGATGGGCTCCCTCAAAGCGAGAAGGTTTCAGTCCACGATAAACAGGGTGGCACCGGTTTCGGTCGAGGACCGATGCGGATGGTCGCCGAAATCCGACACCTGATAGCTCATGCTGGCGGTCAGGACGAAGCGGCGGCCATCCTTCAACTCGGTGATCAGTTCGCCGCTGACGACGAACAGCACATGGCCGCGGTCGCACCAATGGTCGGCGAGATAGCCCGGCGTGTATTCGACCAGCCGCACCCGCAGATCCCCGGCGTGGAAGCTGCGCCACAGCGCCTTGCCGGTTTCCCCCGGATGTTCGGTGACCGGGACAGCGGCCCAGTCGGTCACGGTGAAGGGAAGAGTCGGGAGTTCCATCGCCGGACCTTATGAAAACGGCACGAACAGAAAAACGGCCCCCGGAGCGAACCGGGGGCCGGGTTTCGGTACGATCAGGAGGCCGTCTTGGCCGCGATCGCCTTTTCGATGGCCTCGATCGCAGCAGGGGCCAGCGAGGCGTCGGGGCCGCCGGCCTGCGCCATGTCCGGCCGGCCGCCGCCGCCCTTGCCGCCCAGCGCCTCGGCGCCGACGCGGACCAGATCGACGGCGCTCAAAGACCCGGTCAGGTCGTCGGTCACGCCGATGACGATGGAAGCCTTGCCCTCGTTCGACGCGATCAGCACCACGACGCCGGAACCGACCTGCTTCTTCAGCTCGTCGGCCATCGGCTTCAGGTCCTTGGCCGGCAGTCCTTCGACCACGCGGGCCGCGACCTTGACGCCGGCGACATCCTTTGCCTCGTTGCCGCCGTCGGCCTTGGCACCGCCGCCCCCCATCGCTCCACTAAGGGCAACCTGACGGCGCAGATCGGCCAGTTCGCGCTCCATCTTGCGGCGCTCCTCGACCAGGACCGCCACGCGGGCGGGGACCTCGTCGGGCTTGACCTTCAGGACGCTCGCCGTCTCGGTCAGCAGATGGTCACGCTCGGACAGCCACGCCTTGGCCCCGGTGCCGGTCAGCGCCTCGATGCGGCGGACGCCGGCGGCAACCGCCCCTTCCGAGACGATCTTGAACACACCGATGTCGCCGGTGCGGCGGACATGGGTGCCGCCGCACAGCTCGATCGAGTAATCGCGGTCCATCTCGCCATGCGGACCGCCCATGGAGACGACGCGGACCTCGTCGCCGTACTTCTCGCCGAAAAGGGCCATGGCGCCCTGGGCGCGGGCCTCGTCCGGGGACATCAGGCGGGTGATGACCTCGCTGTTGGCCAGCACGCGGCGGTTCACCTCGTCCTCGATGGCGGCGATGTCGGCGGCGGACAGGCCGGTCGGCTGGCTGATGTCGAAGCGCAGACGCTCCGGCGCCACCAGCGAGCCCTTCTGGGTGACATGGTCGCCCAGGCGATGGCGCAGCGCCTCGTGCAACAGGTGGGTGGCGGAGTGGTTGGCGCGGATGGCGGCGCGGCGCTCGCTGTCCACGCGCAGTTCCACCACGTCGCCAACCTTGAGCGTGCCCTTGGTGACGGTGCCGACATGGGCCCACACGGCGCCCAGCTTCTTCAGCGTGTCGGAAACCGCGACCTCGGCCCCGTTGGCGGAGAAGATCACGCCGGCATCGCCGACCTGACCGCCCGATTCGCCATAAAAGGGCGTCTGGTTGACGACGACCATCACCTGATCGCCGATGGTGGCGGCCTCGACGCGGGCATCGCCCTTGACGATGGCGGTCACCTTGCCCTCGGCCACTTCGGTGTCGTAGCCGAAGAACTCGGTGGCGCCCAGCTCGTCCTTGATCTCGTACCACAGCTTCTCGGTGCCGACCTCGCCCGAGCCGGCCCAGGATTCGCGGGCCTTGCGGCGCTGCTCGTCCATCGCCGCCTTGAAGCCGGCCTCGTCGACGCCACGGCCCTGGCCGCGCAAAACGTCCTGGGTCAGGTCGAGCGGGAAGCCGTAGGTGTCGTACAGCTTGAAGGCGACGTCGCCGGCCAGCGGCTGGCCTTCGCCCAGATGGCCGACCTCGTCCTCCAGCAGGCGCAGGCCGCGCTCCAACGTCTGCTTGAAGCGGGTCTCCTCCAGCTTCAGCGTCTCGACGATCAGGGCGCGGGCGCGGTTCAGCTCCGGATAGGCGTCGCCCATCTGCTGGATCAGCGCCGGGACCAGACGGTGCATCAGCGGCTCGCGCGCGCCGATCATGTGGGCGTGGCGCATGGCGCGGCGCATGATGCGGCGCAGCACGTAACCACGGCCCTCGTTCGACGGCAGCACGCCGTCGGCGATCAGGAAGGAGGTGGAGCGCAGATGGTCGGCGATGACGCGGTGCGACACGGCATGCGCACCGTCCGGCGAGGTCTTGGTCGCCTCGGCCGACGCCATGATCAGCGCCCGCATCAGGTCGATGTCGTAATTGTCGTGCTTGCCCTGCAGCACGGCGGCCAGACGCTCCAGCCCCATGCCGGTGTCGATCGACGGCTTGGGCAGTGGCACCAGATTGTCCGGACCCAGCTGTTCATACTGCATGAACACGAGGTTCCAGATCTCGATGAAGCGGTCGCCATCCTCGTCCGGGCTGCCCGGCGGGCCGCCGGCGATGGACGGGCCGTGATCGAAGAAGATCTCGGAGCACGGGCCGCAGGGGCCGGTGTCGCCCATGCGCCAGAAATTGTCGTCGGTCGGGATGCGGATGATGCGGTCGTCCGACAGGCCGGCGACCTTGCGCCAGATCGCCGCCGCATCCTCGTCGGAGGTGTGGACCGTCACCAGCAGCTTGTCGGCCGGCAGACCATATTCCTTGGTGATCAGGTTCCAGGCGAACGCGATGGCGTCGTCCTTGAAATAATCGCCGAAGGAGAAGTTCCCCAGCATCTCGAAGAAGGTGTGGTGCCGCGCGGTGTAGCCGACATTGTCCAGGTCGTTGTGCTTGCCGCCGGCGCGCACGCATTTCTGCGAGGTGACAGCGCGCTTGTACGGCCGCGTCTCGGCACCGGTGAAGACGTTCTTGAACTGGACCATGCCGGCGTTGGTGAACATCAGCGTCGGGTCGTTGCGCGGCACGAGCGGCGACGAGTCGACTTTCTGATGGCCCTGCTTGGCGAAGAAATCCAGGAACGTGCGACGGATGTCGTTGGCGGTCTGCATACGGTCAAGGCTCCGGGTGCGCGGCTGCGGCCTTCCATTGGCCGAACCGTGCTTTTAGCGCGAGAATGGCGGCATGTCCACGACGGACGGATTATTACCCTGCGTCACGGCAGACAAAAGGGGCTTAAGACTGCCCGGCCGACTATTGGGCTTCCGTCTCGGCCCGCGCCTTTTCGATCCGGCGGCCGATGATGATCGCGATTTCGTAGAGCGCGATCAGCGGCAGCGCCAGACTGACCTGGCTGATGACGTCCGGCGGGGTCAGCACAGCCGCGGCGATGAAGGCGCCGACGATGGCATAGCGCCGTTTCGACGCCAGCGCGTCGGTGCTGATGATGCCGACGCGGACCAGCAGGGTCAGCAGGACCGGCAGTTGGAAGGCGATGCCGAAGGCGAAGATCAGCGACATCACCAGATGCAGGTATTCGCCGACGCGCGCTTCGAACTCGATGGGCAGGGCGTTGCCGTCGCCGCCGGGATGGAACTCGAATCCCAGGAAGAAGCGCCAGGCCATCGGGAAGATGAAGTAATAGACGATGCCGGCGCCGGTCAGGAACATCACCGGCGTCGCCACCAGGAAGGGCAGGAAGGCCTTGCGCTCGTGCTTGTACAGCCCCGGCGCCACGAACATCCAGATCTGGCTGGCGATGATCGGGAAGGAGATGAAGCAGCCGGCCCAGAACGCCACCTTCACATAGGTGAAGAAGGCTTCCGTCAGGCCGGTGTAGATCATCCGCCGCCCCTGCCCCGCCAGCAGGTCGGCCAGCGGCTGGACCAGGAAGTTGTAGATTTTGTCAGACACCGCATAACACAGCAGGAAGGCGATCAGGATTGCACCGATCGACCACATCAGCCGGTTCCGCAGCTCGATCAGGTGATCGATCAGCGGCATCTTGCTGTCTTCGAGTTCGTCCTGCTGGGTTTCGCCGGTCATGGCCCGTCTTTATCTTCAGGTCTGCTTGTCGGTCGGCTGGGCGGACGCCACGGCATCCGGCCGCGGGGCCGGAGCGGGCTGCGGCGCCGGTGCCGGAACCGGTTGCGGCGGCTCGGCACTAATAGGCGTAGTGGTGATCGGAGAGGGGGCAGCCGAAGGAGCCACGCTGTCGGTCACCGCCGGAGCAGCCGGAGCAGGCGCCTGGGGCAGATCCGGCTCCGGGGTGCTGCCGTGATGGCCGTTCAGCCCGACATCGAAGCTCTTGGGATCGAAAGCCTTGCCCACCTCCCCCTTCGGGTCGATGGTGTCCTCCATCATCTTCTTTATGTTCAGGTCGCGGGTCTTCAGCGCTTCCTTGCGAAGCTCGTCCAACTCGGTTTCCCGCATCATGTCGTCGATGTGGGTCTGGAACTCGCGCGCGACGCCTCTGGCCTTACGCACCCATTTGCCGAGCGTGAAGATCGCCTTGGGCAAATCCTTGGGCCCGATGACCACAAGGGCGATGACGGCGATCACCATCAGTTCGGACCAAGCGATGTCGAACATGTTCTTCCGGCTTCACGAATGCGGTGGGCAGGGTCGGCGCGCGGCGTTCCGAAAGGGCGCCCGCGCGCCCGCCGGTCAGCTGCGGACCGCCTCGTCCTTCTTGGCCGCGGTATCGGCCGTGTTGGCCGGCTGGTTCGGGATGGTCTTGGCGTTTGCACCAGGGGCGTTCACGCCGGATGCGGCATCGTCGCTGTCGTCCTGCAGGCCCGCCTTGAAGGACTTCACGCCCTTGGCGAGATCGCCCATCACCTTCGGCAACTTTCCAGCGCCGAACAGCAGAAGAACGATCAGAAGAACGATGATCCAGTGCCAGATGCTGAAAGAACCCATGGCGCGCCTATCACGTTTGAACGGCCTTAGCGGCGGGGCGGCACTATGGCAGAAAGGCCGTTGGGCCGCAACGTTCGCCCCACCATCCTTAAACGGTTGTCATTGAGCATTCACGGGAATTCGCTCGGCAGCTCCCTAAAAACGCGGGTACGGCCGGAAGTCACGCGTCGTCGTCGGTCCCCAGTGCGCTGTCGTCGCCGGTGGTCCCCAGCCCAAGCAGCACCGGGCGGCTGTCGAGCAGGCCGGCGGCGCGCAGGTCGTCGACGCTGGGCAGGTCGCGCAAGCTTTCCAGCCCGAAATGATCGAGGAAATGGTCGGTGGTGATCCAGGTCAGCGGCCGGCCCGGCGTCTCCCGCCGCTTGCCCGGCCGGATCCAGCCATGTTCCATCAGCAGGTCCAGCGTGCCCTTGCTGGTCGCCACGCCGCGGATGGATTCGATCTCGGCCCTGGTCACCGGCTGGTGATAGGCGATGATCGCCAGCGTTTCGATGGCCGCGCGGGAAAGCTTGCGCGACACCTCCTCCTCCCGCCGCAACTCCGGTGCCAGATCGACCGCCGTGCGGAAGGCCCAGCCGCCGCCGGTGCGCACCAGATTGACCCCGCGCGGGGCGTAATGGGCGCGCAGTTCCTCCAGCAGCGGGCCGACCTCCGGCCCGATCCGTCCGGCCAGCGTCTCCTCGTCCAGCGGCTCGGCGGAGGCGAACAGCAACGCCTCCAGCAGGCGCAGCCTGCCGATGCGGGCCTCCGCCTCGTGGGCGTCGGTGACTTCCTTAATCATGCGAATGCGCTTCTTCCGAAATGTCGCCGTCCTGCGGGTTTTTGGCGCGCCCGCGGACATAGAGCGGGGCGAAGGCGCCCTCCTGGCGCAACTCCACCCGGCCGGCCTTGGCCAGTTCCAGCGTCGCCGCGAAATGGGCGGCCAGGGCGGAGCGGGTCAGCAGCCCGCCGCCCTCCCCGCCGGGCAGGAAGCTTGCCAGCGTCGCCCAGTCCGGCATGCGGCCCAGCAGCGACGACAGGCGCTGCACCGCCTCCTCCATCGAATAGAGGCGGATCGGGGCGATGTGGAGGATGCCGGCGTCCTTGCGGGCGCGCTGCTGGCCATAGGCGCGCAGCAGGTCGAACAGCGTGACCTCGTAGACCGACTTGCGCTGCAGGTCCAAATCCTCCGGCGCGCCGCGCGGGTGGACGTCGATGCCAAGGCGCGGACGGGCGAACAGCTTCTCCGCCGCCCCCTTCATCGCCTCCAGCCTTTGAAGTTGGAAGGCAAGCGCCGCCGCCATGTCCTCGCCGGACGGCTCCTCCCCCTCCGGTTCGGGCAGCAGCAGGCGCGACTTCAGATAGGCCAGCCACGCCGCCATCACCAGATAGTCGGCCGCCAGTTCCAGCCGCACCTTCCGCGCCTCCGCCACGAAGGCGAGGTACTGGTCGGCCAGCTCAAGGATGGAGATGCGCGTCAGGTCGACCTTCTGGTCGCGCCCCAGCGCCAGCAGCATGTCGAGCGGTCCCTCGAAGCCGTCCAGCACCAGCAGAAGCTGCTCCGACGGCGATGCCTCCGCGGCGGCAGGAGTTTCGCCCACACGCTCGGCCACCAGATCAGCCATATGATCGCTTTCAGTCGTTGCCGGTCAGGATGCGGATGAAGTCGATCACCGCGTCCACGGGCGGGCCCAGCACCCAATGCATGACGCTGAGGTCCATGCCGATCTGCCGCCCCAGCATCGGCAGCAGGAAGAAGGCCGCCATCAGGATCAGCAGTCCGAAGCGCTCCAGCTTCGCCAGCGGCACCGCCAGGAAGTCCGGCAGGATGCCGACCGCGACCCGCCCGCCGTCCAGCGGCGGCAGCGGGATCAGGTTGAACACCATCAGGATGACGTTGACCAGCACCGACACCTCGGCGGCGGAGCGGATCCACAGCTCGATATAGCTGTTCTCCGGATTGACCAGCCGCCAGATCACCGCCGACGCCACCGCCAGCAGGAAGTTGGTCCCCGGACCGGCCAGCGCCACCCAGACCATGTCGCGGCGCGGATGGTCCAGCCGGGCGAAGTTGACCGGCACCGGCTTGGCCCAGCCGAAGACGAATCCGGTGGTGAAATACATCAGCGCCGGCAGCAGGATCGTCCCGAACGGGTCGATGTGGCGGATCGGGTTGAAGGTGACGCGCCCCAGCCGATAGGCGGTGTCGTCGCCCAGTCTCCAGGCGACGAAGCCGTGCGCCGCCTCGTGAAAGGTGATGGCGAGGATGGCCGGCAGGGCCACGGCCGTCACCTGGAAGATCCATTCCTCCATCGTCCGCTCCCGTCCGTCAGACTTGGGCCGTGCCGAGAAGCTCGGCCAGCCGGGTCGTCAATGCCGCGATGTCCGCCGGTTCCGGCGCGTGGCGCATCGCCTCGGCCCGCGCCCAGCGCTCGGCCGCCGCGCCGCTCAGCCTCGGCACGGCATCGACCAGAGACCGCATCTCGGCCAGATCGCCGTTGCAGTGGAGCACGACATCCATGCCGGCCGCCAGCACCGCTTCCGCCCGCGCCCTCGGGTCGCCCTGCAGCGCGTTCATAGACAGATCGTCGCTGAACAACAGCCCGCCGAAGCCGATCGACGGCCCCCGCACCACCTCGCGCACCACGATGGCGGAGGTGCTGGCCGGAGCGGTCGGGTCGATCGCCTTCAGCACAACATGGGCCACCATCGCCAGCGGCAGGTCGGCCAGGGCGCGGAAGGGGGCGAAGTCGGTGGCTTCCAGGGTGGCGCGATCGGCCTCCACGACCGGCAGCTCGGCATGGCTGTCGGCGAAGGCGCGTCCGTGGCCGGGGATATGCTTGATCACCGGCAACACACCGCCGGCCAGCAGCCCGTCGGCGGTGGCGCGGGCCAGCGCGATCACAAGGGCGGGGTCGCGCGAGAAGGCGCGGTCGCCGATGATGTCATGCGCGCCCTCCACCGGCACGTCGCAGACCGGCGCGCAATCCACCGTGATGCCGACCTCCGCCAGCATGTGGGCGAGCAGCCGGCCGTTGATCCAAGCGGCCTCTCGGGCGGCCTTTTGGGCGCCTTCGCGCCCGGCGGCGTCGCGCGCGGCAAGCGTGCCGAACACGCCCATCGGCGGGTGGGCCGGCCAGTGCGGCGGGCGCATGCGCGCGACCCGGCCGCCCTCCTGGTCGATCAGGACCGGGGCATCGGGCCGGCCGACGCTGGCGCGCAGATCGTCCACCAGCCGGCGCATCTGGTCGCGGCTGTCGCAGTTGCGGCGAAACAGGATGAAACCGAGCGGATCGGCATCGCGGAAGAAGGCGGCCTCGTCGGGCGTCACCTCCAGACCGGCGCAGCCGAAGACGACCGCACGCGGACGGGCAAGCGGGGTGGAACTCACCGATTCAGGGACGGACAACCACACACCCCACATTTTGCGCGCGCAGCTGGGTGCAGGCCGACTTGGCCCGCGCCTCGTCGGCGCCGGCGCCCTGCACCCGATAGAAGATGCCTTTCTCGCCGAGATCGACCTTGGCGACCTGCATCGACAGACCGCCGAGCGCGTCGGGATGACGACCGGCGAGACGGCGCCATTCGGCCGCGGCCTCGCCCTCGCTGCGCACCGACGCCAGCTGGACGCGCCAGCCGCCGCTGCCGCCAGCCGCCGGAGCGGGAGCCGCCGCGGACTTTACCGGCTGCGGCGCCGCCTTTGCCGATGCGGCCGGCAGGGAGGCGGCCTCCAGCTTGGCGATCAGCTGTCCCATCGACGGGGCGGCGTTCTGCTGCGCCGGCGGTGCGGCCGGCGGCGCAGGGGGCTTGGCGGCGGAGGCGACCTGCTGCTGGGGAGCCGGGGCCGGCTTGGCCGGAGCGGCCGGGGGCTGCTGCGGTTTGGCGGCGACACTGGCCGGAGCCTGGACGGAAGGCACCTGCGCCGCCGGAACCTGGGCGGCCGGCGCCGCCGTTGCAGGCAGGCCGGGTGCCGGCTCCGGAGCGGCCAGCGGAGCCGCCGCCGCGACCGCCGCGGCAAGGTTGTCGCGCGGAACGGTGGCGGTGGAGCCCGGCGGCAGCTGGGCCACCGACGGCACCGACGGCAGCGGCACGACGGCCGGCATCTGCGGCGTCACCACCGGACGCGGCAGCGGCACCTCCGGCGGCGGCAGCAGCCGTTCCACCTGATTGCCGCGCCCGCCGTCATGGTCGCGCAGCCGCTCATAGGCCAGGATGTCCTGGTGCGGCACCTCCATCCCGCCGGGCTGGTCGGGACGCGACTTGGCCGGGGTGGCATCGGCGCTCAACAGCGGCGGGCCGTCGCCGGACAGCCGGTCGTGCCCGCGCAAGGCCACCACCGCCGTACCGGCGAAGGCAACGACGCCGACCACGGCAAAGCCGAGCGCCAGCAGCCCGCGCTTGCTCGCGGCCTGTCGGGGCGGCATCCCATAGGGGTCGGCCGCGTAGTTGACGTCGCCGTCGTACCTCATGAACGCAGTTCCTCCACAGGTTCGACACCCATCACCTTGAGACCCGACGCGATGACCGTCGCCACCGCGGCGATCAGCGCCAGACGGGCCGTCGTCAGCTCCGCATCGCCGTCGATCAGGAAGCGCAGCGAGGCATCGTCGCGGCCCCGGTTCCACAGCGCGTGGAAGTCGCTGGCGAGATCGTAGAGGAAGAAGGCGATGCGGTGCGGCTCATGCGCCTCGGCCGCCGCCTCGACCACGCGCGGCCAGGTGGCCATGCGCTTGGCCAGCGCCATCTCCTCTTCCGCGTCCAGCCGGGCGAGGTTCGCCGAGGCCGCAAGCGCCGCCGGCGACTGGTCCAGCTGCGGCAGCGCCGTCACGGCATGGCGCAGCACCGAGCGGCAGCGGGCGTGGGCGTACTGCACGTAGAAGACCGGATTGTCCTTCGACTGCTCCGTCACCTTGGCGAAGTCGAAATCCAGCGTCTGGTCGTTGCGCCGGGTCAGCATGATGAAGCGGACGACGTCCCGGCCGACCTGGTCGATGACGTCACGCAACGTCACGAAGGTGCCGGCGCGCTTGGACATCTTCACCGGCTGGCCGTTCTGCATCAGATGAACCAGCTGGCAGAGCTTGACGTCCAGCGAGGCCTTGCCCTCGGTCACGGCGGTGGTCGCCGACTGCATGCGCTTGACGTAGCCGCCATGGTCGGCGCCCCACACGTCGATCAGGCTGCCGAAGCCGCGCTTGTACTTGTCGAAGTGATAGGCGATGTCGTTCGAGAAGTAGGTGAAGGACCCGTCCGACTTCTTCAGCGGCCGGTCGACGTCGTCGCCGAAGTCGGTCGACTTGAACAGGGTCTGCGGGCGCGGCTCCCAATCGTCGGGCTTCTTGCCCTTCGGCGGCTCCAGCACGCCGGTGTAGATCAGGCCGCGCTCCTCCAGCGCCGTCAGCGCCTTGTCGACCGCACCGGCGGTGACCAGCGCGCGCTCGCTGCTGTAGACGTCCATGGTGACGCCGAGGACGCCGAGATCCTCCTTGATCCAGCCCATGATCATGGCGATGGCGAAGTCGCGGCAGGCCGGCAGCCATTCGGACTCGTCGGTACCGACCCAGCGGTTGCCGTCGCGCTCGGCCAGGGCCTGACCGACCTCCTTCAGATACTCGCCGGGATAGAGGCCGGCCGGGATTTCGCCCACCTCCTCGCCCAGCGCCTCGCGGTAGCGGATGAAGGTGGACCGCCCCAGCACGTCGACCTGGGCGCCGGCATCGTTGATGTAATATTCGCGGGTGACGGCGTAGCCGGCCTTTTCCAGCAGCGACGCCAGCGCATCGCCGAACACCGCGCCGCGGCCATGGGCGGCATGCAGCGGGCCGGTCGGGTTGGCCGACACATATTCCACATTGACCGGCGTCCGGCCGCCCAGCTCGCTGTCGCCATAGGCGGTGCCGGCGTTGAGCACGTCGCGGATGCGGTCGCGCCAGACGTCCGGCGTCAGGCGCAGGTTGACGAAGCCCGGACCGGCGATCTCGACCGACGCCACGTCGGCGCGGCCCTTCAGCTTGGCGACCAGCAGCTCCGCCAGCGCGCGCGGCGCCATTTTCGCCGGCTTCGCCAGGATCATGGCGGCGTTGGTGGACAGGTCGCCATGCGAGGCCTCGCGCGGCGGCTCGACCGTCAGACGGCTGCTGTCCAGCCCGGCGGGGATGGCACCCTCCGCGGCCAGTTCTTCCAGCAGCTTGCGAATATCGGTCTCGAAGGCCTTGAAAATATTCATCGTCTCAGGTCGTCTTTTCAGGAGGTCACAGGAGCCTCACGGCTCAGGTCTTCACATGCAGGTCGAACAGCCGGTCATGTTCGGCCAGCGCGTAGCGGTCGGTCATGCCGGCGATATAGTCGGCCACATGGCGGGCGCGCACCGCAAGGTCGGCGTCGCCGCCATGCTTGGCGCCAACCTTGGCGATATCGCGCTGCCATTCGGTCGGCAGGGTGTTGGGCTCGTCCATGAACAGCTCGAACAGGGCGCGCACCACGCGCTTGCACTTGCTCATCTCGCGGTTCACGCGGTAGTGCCGGTACATGCGCTGGCGCAGGAAGGCGCGCAACGGCCGCTGCGCCTCCAGCATCCCATCGGAGAAGCTGACCATCGCCAGCGGCAGGGCGCGCAGCTCGGCGGCGCTGCCCGGCTTGTGCTCCGCCAGCCGCCGCCGCGTCTCCGTCACCAGATCGACCACCATGGCGTTGATCATCCGCCGCACCGTCTCGTGGATCAGGCGGGAGCGTTCCAGCCCCGGATAGCGGTCGCAGACCTCGCGGATGATCGGGCCGACCAGCGGCAGTTCCGCCACCTCCTCGACCGTGAACAGGCCGGCACGCAGCCCGTCGTCGATGTCGTGGTTGTTGTAGGCGATGTCGTCGGCCAGTGCCGCCACCTGCGCCTCGGCGCCCGGATTGGTGTGCAGTTCCAGATCCCACTCGCCCTGGAAGGCGGCGATCGTCGTCGGCAGACGGTGGCCGGAAAGCAGCGGCAGCAGCGGGCCGTTGTGCTTGACCACGCCCTCCACCGCTTCCCAGGTCAGGTTCAGCCCGTCGAACTCGGCATAGCGCCGTTCCAGCCGCGTCAGGATGCGCAGGGTCTGGTCGTTGTGGGCGAAGCCGCCGAACGGCTCCATGCAGGCGTTCAGCGCCTCTTCGCCGGCATGGCCGAAGGGGGTGTGGCCAAGGTCGTGGGCCAGCGCCACCGCCTCCGCCAGATCCTCGTTCAGGCAGAGCGTGCGGCTGATCGAGCGCGCGATCTGCGCCACCTCCAGGCTGTGGGTCAGCCGGGTGCGGTAATAGTCGCCCTCGTGATAGACGAAGACCTGCGTCTTGTGCTTCAGCCGGCGGAAGGCCCCGGAATGCACGATGCGGTCGCGGTCGCGCTGAAAGCACGAGCGCGTCGGGCTTTCAGGCTCCGCCGCCAGCCGCCCGCGCGTGTCCGCCGGGTTGCAGGCATAGGGAGCCAGCCGATCGTGGGAACAGTCCGCCGTCATGGGGCGGACACTACCGGCGGGGAAACGCAGGCGCAACGGCGAAGGCGTGCTATGCCCCGCCCCCCGGCGCTGGCGGCGGACAAGCGTGCCAGAAGCGCAACGGTTTGGCGCAATGGAGCCCATACTTTGACGAAGCCTCCGATCCCCCTTACATTTGTGGCAACTTCCGCACCGCACCAGAGGGGCCATCCCATGCCCGACACCGCACTGCCCACAGAAACCCGCGTCCTCGGCGTCAGTGAAAGCGCCGCCAGGCGCGTCGCCTTCCTGATCGCGCAGGAGGGCAATCCCAACCTGATGCTGCGCCTGACCGTCTCCGGCGGCGGCTGTTCCGGCTTCCAGTACGGCTTCACCTTCGACGAGACCACGTCCGACGAGGACCATGTCTTCGAGAAGGACGGCACCAAGGTGGTCACCGACGACGCCTCGCTCGACCTGCTGGCCGGCGCGACGCTGGATTATGTCGAGGACCTGATGGGCGCCGCCTTCCAGATCAAGAACCCGAACGCCACCGCGTCCTGCGGCTGCGGCAACTCATTCGCGGTCTAAGGCCGCCGTCCGACCTCACAAGACCAAGAAAAGAAGGCAGGCCTTTTTCGTGAAGATCGCCACCTGGAACGTCAACTCGGCGAAGGCCCGCCTTCCGCTGATCACCGACTGGCTGCGCGCGGCGTCCCCGGACGTCGTGCTCTTCCAGGAAATCAAATGCGAGACCGCCGCCTTCCCCACCGCGGCCTTCGAGGATCTCGGCTACCACGTCAATGCCGTCGGGCAGAAAGCCTACAATGGCGTCGCCTTGCTGTCCAAGGCCCCGGCGGAGGACGTGCTGACCCGCCTGCCCGGCGAGCCGGAGGACGAGCAGGCCCGCTATGTCGAGGCCACCGTGTCGGGCGTTCGCATCGCCTCGCTCTACCTGCCCAACGGCAACCCTGTGCCGGGCGAGAAATTCGCCTACAAGCTGCGCTGGATGGACCGGCTGTACGAGCATGCCCGGACCCTGCTGGCGCAGGAAATCCCGGTGGTTCTGGGCGGCGACTACAACATCATCCCCGAGGCGCGCGACGTCTACTCGCCGCAGGCCTTCGCCGGCGACGCGCTGTTCCGCCCGGAATCGCGGGCCAAGTTCCGCGCCCTGCTGAATCTCGGCCTGACCGAGGCGTACCGCGCCCTGCATGACGACGACCGCGCCTATACCTTCTGGGATTATCAGGCCGGCGGCTGGCCGCGCGACAACGGCCTGCGCATCGACCATTTCCTGCTGTCGCCGCAGGCCGCCGACCGTCTGGCCGGCTGCACCATCGACCGCGGCCCGCGCGGCCTGGAAAAGGCCTCCGATCACACCCCGGTCATCCTGGATCTGCGCGACGCCTGACCACAGCCGTGGAATCCGCGTAACAAAAAAGCATTTTGTTAAAACTTTCGCTTCTAGGATGACTGCGCGTCCCGGACGACAACCGGGCGGGCGCGGTCATCGGGGGAGCGACGGGCAGGCATGGCGTGGGGGCGCGACAACGGCCGGGAACGGGTGAAGTCTCTGCTGGCGGCATTGGAGCGTCAGGCGACCGAGGCCTCGCAGCTTGCCGAGCGCGCCCAGCGCGACATGGGCGACGACCGCTTCGCCTCCTTCCTCGACTTCCGCCGCAAGGTGGAGGAGATCCGCGCCCTGTTCGCCCTGACCGAGGAGCATCTGCACGGCGTCGACGAGTCGCGCCTGTCCGACCTGCGCGCCGAGTTCGAGCGGATGGATCTGCTGCTGACCCGCATGCTGGTGCGGGCGATGCGCAATTACTTCTCCGGCATGCGCGAGGATCAGGTCCTTCCCATCGGCGCCCGCGAACTGTTCGAGCCGGAACTGCGCAGCATCGACCAGACCCGCACCCGCCTGCTGAGCCCCCGCTACGCCGACCGCGTGGCGCCGGACATTCTCGACGATCTGGACGCCACGGCGGAGTTGATCCGCAAGACGATAGCCCGCGCCCCCAGCCTGCCCGACTTCTCCGACAGCCCCAGCCCGCCCAAACCGACCCGCCGCCTGCGCACCCTGGGCCGCCCGATCCGGAATTGAGGGGTAAATCGCGGCAGCCTTCGCGCGACACTTGACCCACCGCCACGCATTCGCTACTCCCGTGGGCCGAAGGATGGGTGGCCGAGTGGTTTAAGGCTCCAGTCTTGAAAACTGGCGTAGGTGCAAGCCTACCGTGGGTTCGAATCCCACCCCATCCGCCAACACCACGAAAAAGCAAAAACCGACTTTTCGCCGCACGGCGGCGTTAGTTGTGGTTCGCTACGGCCGCAGGACGAATTTGCCCGTCGACAGTGATCTTGCTCCCATCGCATTCACATTCCAGCTACAGAAGAAGGGAGTAAAATCTTGACGTCAACCTCGCAAAAGGAATATATGCTTATCCGGTAATCCTACCGGACGAGGCATCCATGCACCAACCCCCAGTGCGTAGCCGCCAAACCTCCAACCTCAGTGACCGCGCCGGCAACGGCCTACCCAACAATCCGAAGGACATTCTCTGGGTGAAGGAGGCACTCCGCCGCCTTGGCCGCTACAATCACAGCAGCGCACCCAATCCATACATTGACCGCTCGTTGAACGAGGCGATCTTGAACTATCAGCGGGATCGTGGATTACGTCGCGACGGCGTCTTAATACCTGGCGGAGAGACCGAATGCGCGCTGTGCGTTGAACTCGCCCGCTTGTTCGGGAGGGCCCGCCGATGAGTCCCATCTACAATCTGTACGGCGTTTCAGACGACGAGTTCAATCAATCGGCGGAAGACAGCGCCAAAGAATTCATGGACATCGCGGAGGGGCTTTTTGATCTGTTTGGATATGACACCGCCGCTGACAACCTGCGCCGCTACCGGTCGGGCGAAGGTGGAACGGAGTCCTATTCGGCGGAGGAGATGATCAAACATCCAGCCTACGACGACGCCATCGACCACAACCGCACCATGTTCGAAAGCAGGACCTTTACAGGAAGCACTGATAATAAAGATGCAAAGAAAGCATTATTTGGATTGGAAGACGGAAAGACCATCAGTTTCCAAGATGATTGGGACAGAAACATAAACTCGTTCAATACATACAATTTCAGTCGACCCTCAACCTATTTTGCTTTTGGTCGTAGCGGCGTTCGGTCGGAGGGAGACTTCACGGCCACCCGGAATGGCGACAACCTGACGATCTCCGGCAACGTGCTCAACCGACTGGGCGATAATAAGAGCGATACCGAGAAGTTCGACTTCAATCCAGGACAAATCGGCAGTTCCGAAGCGCGCATCCTTGAAAGAGCGGGAACGGCGAAACCGTTTGATATGGATTACCGGCGGCGGCAGAGTGTCGAAGCACAAGCGCGGTACGAGCCTGATGGAACGATCACCCTGCTGAAGACCCTTTGGGGAATTCTCGAATGAAGCTGTGGGGCGGCCGGCGGCGGCTGGCGATCGGCCTTCCGGTCGCCCTTCTCCTTGTCCTTGTCTATGCGCCGATCGAGCGTTATCGCCCCTCCTGTGGGGGGCGGATCATCCGTTATTACTTCGATGGCCCGATGCGTGAGGTGTTTGTCGATAATATGGCGGAGGCGATGGCGCGACACGGCTTTCCCTACGTCCGATTAGGGAACGAGCTGTTTATCCGGTTGTTCGATCCTGACGACTTTATCATCAACACCGATTGGAGGGTCGCCCAGTCCATTGGCTTTGGCTATGGTCCGGGCACCACCCGCATCAGCCCCCCGCCGGTGCTGACGGCGTTGATGGGCAAGGCCAAGCAAATTATTGAACAAGATCAATCATTTTCTGAAAAGGAGAAGAAGCTGAAAACAACTGTGCTATTCGATGGCGACTGCGAACTGATTAGAGCGGCGGCCATCCGGATCGAGGACATGGCACCGGCAGATCTGCTTCGCTATGTCCCCAAGTCACCACTCCCGCCACAATGCACGCCCTACAACATGCAGGGGTGGCGTCGGGACTGTGGCGCGGTGGTCCGGGGCGACACAGTCATTACGCCGGCTTCCCGGTGAACGGACTGAATCCTTCGGTGAAACGGTGGGGCGGCCGGCGGTGGCTGGTGGTCGTCGGATTTCCGGTCGCCCTTGTCCTTACGCTGATCTATGCGCCGATCGAGCGCTATCGGCCCTCTTGTGGAGGCTGGAAAGTCCGCCATTACTTCGATGGACCGATGCGGCAGGTGTTCGTCGACAAAATGACGGAGGCAATGGCGGAGGATGGCTTTCCCCATATTCGTGTTGGGGATAGCGTCTTCATCAGATTTCATGATGTTGATGACTTTATCATCAACAATGACTGGAAAATCGCCGAGGCGATTGGTCTGGGTTACGGTCCAGGCAATAGCAGGTTTACTCCCCCACCCATCCTTATAGATATCATGGATAAGGCACGACAGGCAGTGGAAGGTGACCCGTCACTTTCTGAGACAAAAAAGAAAAGGGAGGCGAATTTTCTTTTCAGAGATGACTGCGAACTGATTAGAGCCGCAGCGATCCGGATCGAGGATATGGCGCCAGAAGATCTCCTTCGCTATGTCCCCAAGTCACCACTCCCGCCGCAATGCACGCCCTACAACATGCGGGGGTGGCGCAGGGACTGTGGCGCGGTGGTCCGCGGCAACACGGTCATTACGCCGGCGTCGCGTTGACTGGACAGAAGATCGGAAAAGCGCGGCAAGACGTTTGAATTCCGTTTTCCTCAGCCCTCTCCCAACCTTGCCGCCAAACCGCATACCTTCATATGACCCCCGCCCTTTTGCGCCTCCCCGATTGCTCTGCTAGCGTCCAATCCGGGTTACGGAAGGGGTGCGGATCATGGGGCTCATCAGCTTTCTGAAAAAGGCGGCAGCCGGTCATACCGACCGGCAGAAGCAGGCGCGGTACGACCGTGCGAACGCGCGGGCCAACGAGTACATGGAGGTGGCGCAGTGGTATGCCGAGGAAGGCGACGGCAACCCGCGCATCCTGCAGAATTATCAGGAACTTGCGGCGCTGTCCTTCCGTCAGGGCCATGCGGCGGTGCTGGTCGGCTACCGCAACGACATTACGCGCAAGCTGGGCCATGCCGCCCACATCGGCACCCGGCAGAATCCGTGGATCTCCGCCTTCCTGCGGCCGGACGACGGCACCGTCTATTGCGCCTATGTGCTGCTGCGTGACGACAACCAGCAATTCGCGCTGATGAAGGCCTATTGGTTCCTGTCCGGCAACGAGACGGAGGCCGGGTTCAAGCGGTCCGTGACCGGCGTCATCTGATCCATTCCGCAGGAAAGTCGCGCACATGCCGAACATCGCCGATCTGGTCGCGAACCCGGAAAGCTTCCTCAAGAACAACCTGATCTGGATCCAGTATCAGTCCTACCAGCCCAACTACCGCGTCGGCGGCGTCAAGAGCTTCAGCCTCAGCGACGACGGCATGACCTGCTCCCGCAAGGGCACCGGCATCATCTCGCAATTCTCGACCAAGAACGTCGATGTCTGGTCGGTGCGCTACGACCAGGGCAACCGGCCGGGCAGCTGGAACGCCTATTGGCTGCCCTACGACCAGGATTTCAAGCATCTCGTCGTGCTGGAGGATGACGCCGACGTGATGTTCACGCCGACGATGGACGGCTGTTCGTTCGGTTTCAGCGATCATGGCGGCGGCACCTACTCCGCCTCCCACGGCAATCTCCAGACCGCCCAGGGACGGATCGACGAAGCCGGGCTGCGCCAGGGCATGCGCATGCACGCCACCACCCTGCACAAGTCGCAATACATGAATGTGCCGGGCACCGACGGGGTCAAGGTCACGCTGGTGGGCGTGCGCAACGGCAAGAAATGGCGCTTCTTCTATCAGCAATACATCGACCAGATGGGCGCCTTCACCCTGCTGAAGGTCGCGCAGGTCACGAGGTAGGGCATTCCGGGGGCGCGCCGCGCCCCTCCCCCATTCCCACTCAAGACAGCCCGGTCCCGCCTTGCTACAGTCCTTGTCCCTCGGACCTGTCCCGAACGGCTTGATCCGCAAGACAGACACAGACCAGAGACAAGGCACATGGACAAAGGCACGCCGAAGGCCATCCGGCTTCAGGACTATCGCCCGCCGGCGCATCTGATCGACACGGTCGACCTGTTCGTCGATCTGGGCGAGGATGTCACCACCGTCCGCGCGGTGCTGGCGATCCGCCGCAACCCGGCCCGCCCCGATGCCGCGACGGAGCCGCTGTCGCTCGACGGGCAGAGGCTGGATCTGGTGTCGGTGGCGCTGGACGGCCGGACTCTGGGGCCGGATGAATTCACCGTCACCCCCGATCACCTGATCGTGCTGGAGGTGCCGGACGGCTTCACCCTGGAAACCATCGTCCGCATCAAGCCGCAGGAGAACACGGCGCTGGAAGGGCTCTACAAGTCCTCCGGCAACTTCTGCACGCAATGCGAGGCGGAGGGCTTCCGCAAGATCACCTATTTCGCCGACAGGCCGGACGTGATGGCGCGCTACAGCACCACCATCACCGCGGACAAGGCGCGCTATCCGGTGCTGCTGTCCAACGGCAATCTCGCCGATTCGGGCGATCTGGAGGGCGGGCGCCATTGGGCGCGCTGGGAGGATCCCTTCCCCAAGCCCTGCTACCTGTTCGCGCTGGTCGCCGGCAAGCTCGTCCATGGCGAGGACCATTTCCGCACCGCGTCCGGCCGCGACGTCACCCTGCGCATCTATGTGGAGCCGGGGAACGAGGACAAGATCGACCACGCCATGCGCTCGCTCATCAAGTCGATGCGCTGGGATGAGGAGGTCTATGGTCTGGAATACGACCTCGACATCTTCAACATCGTCGCGGTCGGCGACTTCAACATGGGGGCGATGGAAAACAAGTCGCTCAACGTCTTCAACACCAAATACATCCTGGCCAAGCCGGAGACCGCGACCGACACCGATTTCCTCAACATCGAGGCGGTGGTCGCGCACGAGTATTTCCACAACTGGACCGGCAACCGCGTCACCTGCCGCGACTGGTTCCAGCTGTCGCTGAAGGAAGGGCTGACCGTCTTCCGCGACCAGGAATTCTCGTCCGACATGCATTCCCGCGCGGTGAAGCGCATCGCCGACGTCCAGGGGCTGCGAACCGTGCAGTTCCAGGAGGATGCCGGCGCCATGGCCCATCCGGTGCGCCCGGACAGCTATGTCGAGATCAACAACTTCTACACCCCCACCGTCTACAACAAGGGTGCGGAAGTCATCCGCATGATCCACACCCTGCTGGGGCCGGAAAAATACCGCAAGGGAACCGACCTCTATTTCCAGCGTCATGACGGGCAGGCCGTGACCTGCGACGATTTCGTCGCCGCCATGGCCGATGCCAGCGGCGTCGACCTGACCCAGTTCCAGCTTTGGTACCGCCAGTCCGGCACGCCGGAGCTGGACATCGCCGGCAGCCACGATTCGGCGGCGAAGACCTATACCCTGACGGTGAAGCAGACGGTGCCGCCGACGCCGGGCCAGCCGACCAAGCAGCCGATGCACATCCCGCTGGTGGTCGGACTGCTCGGCCCCGACGGCCAGGATCTGCCGCTGCGTCTGGAGGGCGAGGAAAGCGCCGCCGGCACCAGCCGGATCCTGCACGTCACGGCGGAAAGCCAGAGCTTCACCTTCCGCGACATCCCCGCCCGGCCGGTGCCGTCGCTGCTGCGCGGCTTCTCGGCCCCGGTGAAGCTGAAGACCGACCTGACCGACGCCGACCTCACCTTCCTGATGGCGCATGACAGCGACGCCTTCAACCGGTGGGAGGCCGGGCAGATTCTCGGCACCCGTATCCTGCTGAACCTCGTCGCCGACCAGCAGGCCGGGCGTGATCTCGTGCTGCCGGAGGGCTATGCCGACGCCTTCGCCAGGATCCTGGACGACGCGCAGCGCGACCCCGCCTTCGCCGCCCAGGCGCTGGTGCTGCCGACGGAGGCCTATCTCGGCACCCAGATGGCGGTGGTCGATCCCGACGCCATCCATGCGGTGCGGGAATACGCCCGCAAGACGCTGGCCGGGCGCCTGCGGCCCGAGTTCCTCGACCTCTACCGCCGCAACAGCAGCCAGGAACCCTTCTCCGTCGATGCCGAGGCCATCGGCAAGCGGGCGCTGAAGAACCTGTGCCTTGCCTATCTGATGGCGTTGGAGGACGCGGAGGCGCTGGATCTGTGCCTGACGCAGTACCGCGGCGCCCAGGGCATGACCGACGAGATTGCGGCGCTGCAGTTCCTGTCCAACGCCGCCTCGCCGGAAGGAGAGAAGGCGCTGGCCGACTTCTACGAGCGCTGGAAGGGCGAGGCGCTGGTGGTCGACAAGTGGTTCAGCGTGCAGGCGATGTCGCACCGCGCCGACACGCTGGATCGCGTCACCGCCCTGCTCGGCCATCCGGCTTTCGAGATCCGGAACCCGAACAAGGTCTATGCGCTGATCGGCGGCTTCGCCAACGGCAACCCGGTCCGCTTCCATGACGCGACTGGCGCCGGCTATCGCTTCCTGGCCGATCAGGTCCTGCGTCTGGACCCGATGAACCCGCAGGTTGCGGCCCGTCTGATGGGGCCCTTCTCCCGCCTGCGGCGCTATGACGCGGCCCGTCAGGGGCTGATGAAAGCGGAGTTGCAGCGGATCGTCGCGACGCCGGGCCTGTCCCCGGACGTCTACGAGGTCGCGAGCAAGAGCCTGGAGGCCGCCGGCTGAGACTCGGGACCGAAGGACCGGTCACATAAACAAAGGGCCGGCGGCATCGCCACCGGCCCTTTCGCCGTCCGTGATCTTGGCCGCTGTCCCCCTACCGCCGGGCGGGGGGATGCGGTCTTACTTCTGCTCGGACAGGAAGGCGATCAGGTCGGCGCGCTTGGCGTCGTCCTTCAGGCCGGCGAAGGCCATCGTGCCGCCCGGGACAATTTCCTTCG
This sequence comes from Azospirillum sp. Sh1, assembly GCF_008365135.1. NCBI lineage: Bacteria > Pseudomonadati > Pseudomonadota > Alphaproteobacteria > Rhodospirillales > Azospirillaceae > Azospirillum > Azospirillum sp. Sh1. Next base: position 22,338 of record NZ_VTTK01000029.1, read on the forward strand.
GCGCCTTGATGTAGGCGTCCAGGTTCTCGGCGGTCCAGACCAGGCCGCCGGCGCCCTTTTCCTTCATCGGGGCCGAGTACTTGAAGCCTTCGACCGAGCCGGCCGGACGGCCGACGACGCCGAACAGCGACGGGCCGACCTTGTTCTTGCCCTGCTCTGCGGTGTGGCAGGCCATGCAGACCTTGAAGACTTCCTTGCCGGCCGCGGCATCGGCCGCCTGGGCGGCACCGGCACCCATCACGACCGCGGCGATGGCGGCAACGCCCATCAACAGCTTCTTCATTCTTCGGCTTCCCTTCCGATGGATCCACCGGCCGACGGCGCCGGCCGGAATCGCGCGGCAGCATACACATTCCGCAAGGGGCTCGAACCCCCTTTGATGCCGCCGTACGACCAATGAACAATTTGCCGCGCTAATTCATCCAGGCAAGCGCTGCGAACAGAACCACAACCACAAGAATTGCCGCCCACGGCACGTAGAAATTGCCGGCTCCGCCCCCCTTGCCGCGTCCGACCGGCAGCGGCAGCGGGATCTCCGGCGGCGGTTCCGCCACGCGGGTGGCGGGCTTCGTCGCAGGCTCGGAATAGACCGCGGGCCGGACGGCAGGCTGGGGCGCGGGGGCGGCACCGGCCGCCTCGCCCGCCACCGGTTCCGCCGCCGGTTCCGCCGCAAGGGCCGCCTCCACAGGTGCCGGGCCGACGATCCGGGTGAAGCGGGCGAAGAACTCCTCCGCCATCTTGCGGGCGGTGGCGTCGACCAGCCGGGAGCCGATCTGCGCCAGCTTGCCGCCGACCTGGGCCTTGGCGGTGTAGGTCAGCAGCGTGGCGCCGCCATCGTCGGCCAGCGTCACGGTGGCGCCGCCCTTGCCGAAGCCGGCGGCACCGCCAGACCCTTCGCCGGTGATGGTGTAGCCGTTGGGCGGGTCCAGGTCGGACAGGGTGACCTTGCCGGCGAATTTCGCGCTGACCGGGCCGACCTTGGCGACGACCTTGGCCGTCATCTCGGTGTCGGACTGCCGGACGACCTCCTCGCAGCCGGGGATGCACTGCCGCAGGATCTCCGGATCGTTCAGCGCCGCCCACACCGCGTCGCGGCTGGCCTCGATCCGGTGGCTTCCGCTCATATCCATGGTTCGTGGTTCCTCCAACCCTGTTGGCAACCCTGTTGGCAACCCAGATGCGGCCCTTTGCGGGCGTCTCCCGCCCCGGCTTGCGGCCGGGGTTACGGTCGAGGATATGGCATTACCGGGCGCTGCGACAGCCCCGGCCGCCTCATCTCAAAGTCTTACTGCGGGCCCTCACCCGCGCGGCGCCATGCAGTTGCTGACGATCGGCGTGCAGGCGGACAGCGAGGCGCCGGCCGGGTAGCTGACCTGCTCCACCGTGCCGCGCGTGCCGATCACCACCGTCGCCTCGCAACCGGTCGAGGTGCTGCCGCCGACCGGCACCCCGAAGCCGAGCCCGAGCCCCACCCCGCCGCTGCCGCCGAAGCTGCCGGCACCGATGCCGATGCTGCTGCCGGGGCTGTAGGCCACCGCCGGACGGGCGACATAGGTATAGTATTCGCGCCCCGCCGCCGTCGCCTGACGGTCCGGCACGCCGGCGCAGGCCAGCAGGTCGGCCTTGGGCATGCCGACCATGGCGGTCTGGGCGCGGCGCGCAATCTCCGGATCGGGGCCGGTGGCACAGCCGGCAAGGAGGACGGCCGTGCCGCCGAGAAGGATCATCGCAGCGCCCGCGGTCCTTGCCTTACCCATGTCTCGTCCTCCACCAGAATATCGTGTCATCGCCGGGTTCTTCTCAACCGGTTGATACAGTGCTGAAACCCCGCCGCCGCCCGTCCGTTCCCCGAAGGGTCGCTGCGGCCCGGAAGTGACGGACGGGCCTGGATTTGCTAGGAGTTCCCTCCACTGCCCATACCAGCATATCGGAACCGCCGACGCCATGGCCGAGCTTACGCCACCCCTTTCGCCCTCATCGACCTCCGCCGTGACGGTGTATCTCGCGCTCGGCGGCAACATGGGCGACCGCGCCGCCAATCTTGCCGAGGCGATCCGGCGGCTGGGCGAGGCGGTGGAGATCGACGCGCAGTCCGCCCTGTACGAGACGGCGCCGATGTACGTGACCGACCAGCCGGCCTTCCTGAACATGGCGGTGCGCGGCACCACCCGCCTCGGCCCATTGGGTCTGCTGCGCTTCCTGAAGGAGATCGAGGCGACGCTGGGACGCGATCTCGGCGGCCTGCGCTTCGGTCCGCGCCCCATCGACGTCGACATCCTGCTCTATGCCGACCGCGTGGTGGCGGAGCCTGATCTGGAAATCCCCCACCCCCGCATGGCGGAGCGCGCCTTCGTCCTCTGCCCGCTGGCCGACATCGCGGCCGACATCATCCACCCGGTGCTGAACCGGCGGATCGACGCCCTGCGCGACGAGGTTCCCGGCCGCGAGACCGTCGTCCGCATCGCCGACAGGCTTTGACGGGTGGCTCCCGAGTGCGGTGGCATGCGGCCGCCGCACCGCTTATAGTGCCGGCCTGAACGCAACGCCGGCGCCCGTCCGCCGGCCGGGAGAGTGTGTTGTCGGACGATAGCGTGAAACGGACCATGCTGGTCCAGCCGGGCGGCGCGCCGCTCACCTACACCATTCTGGTGCGCGGGTTCGCCGCCGCGGTGGATCTTGCCGGCCGCACCGACCGGCCGGACGTCCGCTTCGACCTGACGCTGACCGTCACCCATCCCGGTCCCGGCTTTCCCGACGACATCGCCGCGGTGATGTCTTACGAGGACATCGTCGAAGACTTGCGTCGTCTTTGTGCCGAATCCAACGTATCGGGCGCCGAATACTTGGCAGACCGTGCCGCCGATCTCTGCCTGTCCCATGCCAAAGTGCGCCGCGTCCAGGTCGACGTCACCATTCCCGCGGCCGACTCGGACGATTCTTCGGCCGGCGCCAGCCTGACGCGCGGCCGGCCCGGATTGGCCTGACCACGTCCGTGGCCGCCGCGCGGCTGATCATTACTGCATTGAACAAAGATATAGCGCCTGTTGACAAAAGGACGGGTGACAATACCACCTGGTCTGAGTTATGGTCGCCATATTGTATTTTAGACCCACAATCCGGACCGGACGGGGTATATCCCCGGCGCCGATCCGGATACCGAAAGCCGAGACGAGAGCGCAGCAGGGATTAGGCCAATCGCCATTGCCGGCTTCGACCGTCCGCCGATCCCCCTTCCGGGACGGCAACGGCCCCCGGAAGCCGGACTCCAAGGGAGGGACGCATGGACCGCAGCACGACGCCGACCCTTTCCGAACTGCTCGAAGATCCGATCGTGATCGCCGTGATGACGCGCGATGGGATCAGCCCCGACAGCGTCCAGCAGCTTTTCGAACGCCTTCGCCGGAGCCGCCGAGTACAGGAAGAACGGCTCGCCGCCTGACCTGCGGGCAACCTGACCCTGGCATTGAATAAGGCCCGGTCAGGCCAATCGGCTGGAACACCACAAAACGAAGCGCCGCCTTCCACCGGAGGGCGGCGCTTCGCAATTCGGGGAGAGAGGGTCACCCCTCCAGAACCTCGCGCACGACTTCCATCACCTCCGCCGGGGTGAAGGGCTTGCGCAGGGTGCGGTGCGCGCCCAGCGCCTCCGCCACTGGCAGCACATCCAGCGAGGCGCGGGCGCCGCCGCCGGAAATCGCGATGATCTTCAGCGACGGCGCGCCGCGCCGCAGCTCCATGATCGTCGCCAGCCCTTCCTGGTTCGGCATGAAGATGTCGGTGATGACCAGATCGACGGGGTCGCCGGCCGGGCGGTCGCGGAACCGCAACATCCCCTCCACCCCGTCGCGGGCACCGACCGCCTCATGGCCGGCCATCGTCAGCGTGCGCAGCAGCACCGCGCGGGCGACGTCGTCGTCATCGATGATCAGCACGTTGGCCATGGCGCCGGTCCCCTCCTCACTCCGCCGGATGGGGCACGCCGTGGGCTGAGCCTCCATCCGCACCCTGCTCCGCAGCCTCATCCTGCATCGGCTTCTTGCGGGCGAGATAGCTGTAGACCGTCGGCACGACGAACAGGGTCAGCAGCGTGCCCAGCGTCATGCCGCCGACGATGACGGCGCCGATGGCCTGCCGGCTTTCCGCACCGGCCCCCTTGGCATAGGCCAGCGGCACGGCACCCAGCACCATGGCGCCGGTGGTCATCAGGATCGGGCGCAGGCGCAGCACGGCCGCCTCCTCCACCGCCTTGCGGATGTCGGTCCCGGCACGCTGGAGCTGGTTGGCGAACTCCACGATCAGGATGCCGTGCTTGGTGATGAGGCCGACCAGGGTGACGAGGCCGATCTGGCTGTAGACGTTCATCGTCCCGCCGCTGAACTGCAGGGCGGCCAGCGCGCCGGTCATCGACAGCGGCACCGTCAGCATGATGACGAAGGGGTCGATGAAGCTTTCGAACTGCGCCGCCAGCACCAGATAGATGAAGGCCAGCGCCAACACGAACACGAAATACAGCCCGGTCGCCGATTCGCGGAATTCGCGGCTCTGGCCGGCATAGTCGGTCTGCGCGGTGGCCGGCAGCACCTTGTTCGCCGCCGCCTGCATCACCGCCAGCGCCTCGCCCAGCGAGGTCCCCGGCGCCAGCGTCGCAGTGATGGTGGCGGAGCGCAGCTTGTTGAAGTGGTTCAACTCCTTCGGCGCCACCCGCTCCTCGACCTTCACCAGATTGGCGAGCGAGATCATCTGCCCCGGCCCGCCCGTCGCGCTGGTGCCGCCGCGGACATAGATGCCGGCGATGTCGTCCGGGTTGCGGCGGTCGACATTGGCGACCTGGACGATCACGTCATACTGCTTGCCGTCCTTCTTGAATCGCGTCACCTGCCGGCCGCCCAGCAGCGTTTCCAGCGTGCGGCCGACGGTGTCGACATCCACCCCCAGATCGGCCGACTTGTCGCGGTCCAGCGACACCCGCAATTCCGGCTTGTTCAGCTTCAGGTCGGTGTCGAGGTTGGTCAGGCCGGGGAAGTTGCGCGCCTCCGCCATCATGGCGTTGACCATCGTCTGCAGTTCCTCGAACGGCAGCGAGGTCTGGATGACGAAGTTGACCGGCTTGTCGATCGGGCTCTGCCCCAGCGAGGGCGGGTTGGTGACGAAGCCCAAAATGCCGGGAATGCCGAACATCTTGGGGAACAGCTGGGCGGTGATCGCCTGCTGCTTCACGTCGCGCTCGTCCCAGTCGATCAGGCGGACGAAGGCGATGCCCTGGTTCACCACGGGGAAGCCGACGACGACGAAGAACTTCTCCAGCACCGGGATCTGGCGGAACAGCGCCTCCATGCGCTGGGCGTAGCCCATGGTGTAGTCGAGCGTCGAGCCTTCCGGCGCGATGGCGATGCCGACGATGGTGCCGCGGTCCTCAACCGGCGACAGCTCCGACTTCAGCCCGGTGAACAGCACATAGCTGGCCGCCGCGACGCCCAGCCCGATCAGCAGCACCAGCGGCCGCGCCCGCAAGGACAGGCGCAGCAGCCGGCGGTAGCCGTTGGTCATCCCCTCCAGAAGACGCTCGATGGCGCGGTACAGCAGGCCGTGCTTGGTCTCGTGCTTCAGCAGCTTGGAGCACATCATCGGCGACAGCGTCAGCGCCACGAAGCCCGACACGATGACGGCTCCGGCCAGCGTCAGCGCGAATTCGGTGAACAGCCGCCCGGTGCGGCCCGTCATGAAGCCGATGGGCGCGTACACCGCCGCCAGCGTGATGGTCATGGCGATGACGGCGAAGCCGATCTCGCGCGATCCCTTCAGCGCCGCCTGGAAGGGGTTCATCCCCTCTTCCACGTAACGGAAGATGTTCTCCAGCATGACGATGGCGTCGTCGACGACGAGGCCGATGGCCAGCACCATCGACAGCAGGGTCAGCGTGTTGATGGAGAAGCCGAAGGCGTACATCAGGGCGAAGCCGCCGATCAGCGACACCGGGATGGTCACCAACGGCACCAGCGTCGCCCGCAGCGAGCGCAGGAAGAAGAAGATGACCAGCACGACCAGGATGATCGCTTCGAAGATCGTGTGGAACACCGCGTCGATCGACTTGGCGATGAAGACGGAGCTGTCGTAACCGACATCCACCCCCATGCCCTCGGGCACCGCCGCGCGGATCTTAGGCAGCGCCTCGTTGACCGCCTTCGACACGTCCAGGGGATTGGCGGTGGATTGCTTCACCACGCCAATGGCGACGGCGCCGCGGCCGTTGAAGCGGGCGCTGACCCGCTCGTCCAGTGCACCAAGTTCCGCCCGGCCGACTTCGCGCAGCCGGACCAGATAGCCCGAATCGTCGCGCAGGATGATGTTCTCGAACTCGGCCGGGGTTCGCAGGTCGGTTTCCGACACCACGGTGAACTCGCGCGCCACGCTTTCGACGCGGCCGGCCGGGATCTCGACGTTCTGCTTGCGCAGCGCATTCTCGACATCCTGCGGCGTCACCCGGTAGGCGGCCATCCGCTGCGGGTCGAGCCACAACCGCATGGCGAAGCGGCGCTCGCCGAAGATGCGGACCTGCGCCACGCCGGGCAGGTTCTGCAGCCGGTCCTTGACGTAGCGGTCGGCGAAGTCCGTCACCTCCAGCGGCGAATGCCGGTCGGAGGAGAAGGCCAGATAGATGATCGGCTGTGCGTCGGCCTCCACCTTGGCGATGACCGGCTCGTCGATCTCCGACGGCAGGGCGGCGCGGACGCGGCCCACCCGGTCGCGCACGTCGCTGGCGGCGACATCGACGTTGCGGTCCAGCCGGAAGCGCAGGGTGATCTGCGACTTCTCCGCCCGGCTGATCGAGGACATCACGTCGATGCCCTCGATGCCGGCGAGGCTGTCCTCCAGCGTCTGGGTGACCTGGCTTTCGATGATCTGGGCCGAGGCGCCCTTGTAGGTCGTCTCCACCGTGACGACCGGCTCGTCGATCTTGGGATATTCGCGCACCGACAGGCGCTGATACGACACGATGCCGATCAGCATCAGGGCGAGGCTCATCACCGTGGCCAGGACGGGACGGCGGACGGAAATGTCGGACAGGACCATGGATTCAGCTCCCGGCCGGCTTGTTCGGAACCACCGCCACCGGCGCGCCGTCGCGGATTTTCAGCTGGCCGGCGGTGACCACCATGTCGCCAGGGGCAAGCCCCTTGGAAATCTCCACCTCCGCATTGCGGCGTTCGCCCAGCGTGACGCGGGTCTGCGCCACCTTGCCGTCCACCACCTTGAAGACATACTGGTCCTTGCCGAAGGCGACGATGGCCTGTTCCGGCACCAGCACCGCGTCGGGCACCGTGGTCAGCGTCAGCGACACCCGCGCGAACAGGCCGGGGCGCAGCGAGCCGTCCGGATTCGGCACGCGGGCGCGGATCGCCAGGGCGCGGCCGTTCACGTCCACCAGCGGGTCGATGGCATAGACGGTGCCGTCGAAGCTGCGCCCGCCGAAGGCATCCACCGCCACCTTCACCGTCTGACCCACCTTCACCGCCGGCAGGAACATCTCCGGCACGCGGAAGTCCAGCTTCAGCGTGTCGATGTCCTCCAGGTTGACGATGTCCTTGCCGGCCTGGACGAAATCGCCGACCGACACCTTGCGCAGCCCCAGCACGCCGTCGAAGGGCGCGGTGATGACCTGCTTGTCGAGCTGCGCCTTGGCCAGTTGCACCGCCGCCTCGTCGGCCAGCAGCTTGGCGGCCGCCTGTTCACGATTGCGCATGGGACCGGTGTTCTGGCGCAGCAACTGGTCGGCGCGCGACAGCTCGGCACGGGAAAAGGCGATGCTCGCCTGCGCCTGGGCCAGCGTGGCGCGGGCGATGGCGTCGTCCAGCCGGACCAGCACGGTGCCCTTGGCGACGCGCTGCCCTTCCTTGAAGGCGATCTCGCTGATGCGTCCGGCGATCTCCGGCCGGATCACCACCGATTCGTTGGACAGCAGCGACCCGACGGCGGTCACCGTCCGCTCCACCATCCCGATGCGGACCGCAACGGCCTCCACCGGCATCGGCGGCGCGCCGCCCGGCGGCTTCGCTCCCCCCGAGGCGCCTCCTGGAGCGGGCGCACCGCCGGACACGGCACCAGTCACCATCGTGGTCAGCCCGGCGACGGTTCCCCCCTGCTTCACGAAATACCAGTAGGCCCCGCCGGCGACAGCCGCCAGGACGAGGAGTGCAGCGATGCGAAGCGTGTGGCGCATGGAACCGGAATCCGGACGGGTTTCGTTCTACCGCAGCGCAACCGAAAGGGGCGCCGGGCAAACTGAACTATATCGTTCAGTTCACATCCGGAGTCGAGAAGGTTCAGCGATCAGAACCGTCCGCCGGTCCGTTTGTGGCGGCCACGTCCTGAGGCCCACCGCTCTCCAGCCGGCCGGCCCGCATCGGCACCGTCCGGCCGCCGCACAGCGTCACCCAGAGATCGGCGGAATCGCCGGCCGCCACCGGGCCGTCGCCGTCCATCCGGCGGACTTCTCCACCCTCCAGATCGAGTCCCGGCGCGCAGCAGGGCGACTCGCCGGCCGCCACCAGGGCACGGACCCGGCCATTCTCGATCCGGATGTCACGAAATCCGTCATGGACCCGCGCGTTCTTCAACCAGAACTTCCCATTGGCGGGGATGCGGGCGAGGCAGCAGGTCGGGGCGTTCATGGAATTTACCCGTGTCCGGTCCGGCTATGTGCGACGCACCAAAACTGACACAAAATGGTAAAGCAAAACCAGCGGGAGCTTGGTCGTCCGTAACGCGGTTCAGCACTTTCTCTGCCGTCGTTCCCGCGAAGGCGGGAATCCAGCCATTTCAGCTTCTCGATTGCGGAGTCTCCTGGATCCCCGCCTGCGCGGGGATGACGCGAAGCCCACTGATTCTGATACGCTTTCTACACCTGGGCTTGGTCATTCAGCGCCAGGAACTCCTGGAAATTGGCGCAGCGGCCGGCCTTGAAGGCGTCCTCATAGGCGGCGTTGCGGGCGCGCTTGGCGGCGATGGCCTGCGTGAAGCGATGGCGCAGTTCCGCATCGCGAATGCCCAGCCCGTCGCCGGCCAGCCGGTCCAGCACATGGCGGTAACAGCGCTCCGCCCGCTCGCCGCTGTCGGCGGAGAAGGTGATGGAGCCGGCGCGCTGGCGATATTCGTAGAAGGGCGTCGCCACCAGCGGCACCGGGCCGGTGGCGTCGAGCACCCGGACATTGAAGACCACGTCGTCGCAGAAATTCACATCCTCGTCCCAGCCCGGCACCAGATCGCGCCGCACCAGCGGAAACATCGGGACGGAGGTCGCCATGAACCCCTCGCCATCCAGCAGGGCCGGGGCCTGTCCATCCTCGAACAGGCGCAGCAGCGGCGTATCGTCCTCGTCACGCACCACCGCGACATTGTCGAAAGCCGCGCCCCGCGCCAGCGCGAGCGGAGCCAGCGCGGACAGCCGGCCGGGGCGGAAACGGTCGTCGGCGTCCAGCGGCGCCACCAGCGCCAGCCGCGCAGCATCCAGCCCGGCATTGCGCGCGGCGGGCGCCCCGGCGCCGATCCGGCCGGTGCTTGCGAAGACCAGCCGCGAATCGTCGATCCCGGCGGCCCGCAGCGTCGGGCGGTAATCGGTACCGTCGTCGCTGACGATCACCGCCTCCCACGCCGTCCAATCCTGGTCCAGCAGGCTCTGCACCGCCCGGACGATGGTGCCGTGGGCATGGTGGGCGGCGATGATGACCGATACGCCCGTTTCGTTCCCGCGCATTCCGCCGCACTCCCCATCCATTCGCGCGGCGGAGTTTGGCTGCGGGCGGCGAATGGCGTCAATGCCGCGCAACCATGCCGCCCGCCGCTCATGCCCGGTTTTGGAACCGCCCCTTACCCGCCGGGGCGCCCCATGGTAGGAAAGGACATCGTGCCGCCCCAACCGGAAGGACGCCCGCGTGTTCGGTGAATGATACAGTGGAACATCTCCGGAAAACTGTTTCACGCCGTTCCATTCGGCCGCGGCCCCACCCTTCGATTTTGGCCTGCCGGACGTTGAACATGAAGGCCGGACGGGCTATGTGGTGAAGCAGGCAAGGCGCATGCGGCAGCGGGACGGCAGCCGGGGGACTTCTCCGGCGGCGTATCCCGGTCCCGATACCCCGCTTCCGATACCAGGGAGAAGAACATCAATGGCGCAGGTCGGATACACCCGGTTCGACGACGAACCTGAAAAGGAACCGGACGAGAAGTCGAAGGAAAGCGCCCAGCCGCAGTTCGCCGCCGTGCAGCAGAGCCTGTACAAGGCGCGTACGGTCCTGATCTTCGGCCAGATCGACATGAAGCTGGCGCAGGTCGTGTCGGCCCAGCTGCTGGCGCTCGCGCATGAGAATGACGACGACATCACCGTCGTGGTCAACTCGCCGGGCGGCCATGTCGAGGCGGGCGACACCATCCACGACATGATCCGCTTCATCAAGCCGCGGGTGAAGATGCTGGGCACGGGCTGGGTCGCCAGCGCCGGCTGCCACATCTATCTGGCGGCGAAGAAGGAAGACCGTTTCTGCCTGCCCAACACCCGCTTCCTAATCCACCAGCCGCTGGGCGGAACGGGCGGCCGGGCGACGGACATCGCCATCGAGGCGAAGGAAATCATCCGCATGCGCGAGCGTCTGAACAAGATCATCGCGCGTGAGACCGGGCAGCCGTACGAAAAGGTCGCCAAGGACACCGATCGCAATTATTGGATGTTCGCCGAAGAGGCGAAGGACTACGGCATCGTCAGCCAGGTCATCAACACGATGGACGAGCTGAAGTAACGGCTTCGTCCATCCAATGAAAAAGGGCACTTTCTCCTTCCCGGAAAAGTGCCCTTTTTCATTTCCGATCACATCCTCTAAGCCGAAAAGATAACGGCAAAACGCTCCCTCAGACCGACACGTCCAGCAGCGACCCGCGCTGGCGGTATCCCTGCGCATTCACCCGGGCGGCGAGCGCGCCGGCAGTGGTGTCGACCGCCTGATTGTTCTGGGTGGCCGTGCGGGTATCGCGGGACTGGTCGGACTTTCCGATGGCCGGGGGCGCGGCCACCGTCTGGGTACGCACCGGCGCCGCCACCTGTTGCGCCGCCTGGACCGCCGGGGACATGGCGATCTGCGCCGCGGGCGTCAGCTGCGGCGTTGGCTTCAGCGTCTGGTAGGACGGTATGGCCGGATTGAATTGCATTCCAAAAATATGCGCCTACCCGGCGCAGGATTCAAGAAGCGCCGCCGTAGCCGTCATTCGGCCGGTTCCAGCGCTTCCGACGGGACGAGGCCGTCACGGATGGCAAAGCCGTAGCGCCCTTCCTCCAGGGCCGTCACATCGTAGTGCAGGGTCCTGGCGATGCTGTTGTCGGCGTTGAAGGTCAGCACGCGCGGCTTCAGCGCCGCGATCTCGGTCGGCTGGCAGTACCAGGACGCGGCGATGATCACTTCGTCGCCGGGCTGGCAACTGCGCGCCGCCGAACCGTTCAGCACACAGGCGCGCGACCCGCGCTCGCCATAGATCACATAGGTGCTGATGCGGGTGCCGGAATTCTTGTTCCAGATTTCGACGAACTCCAGCGGGACGATGCCCACCGCCTCGCAGTGTTCCGGGTCCAGGGTGATGGAGCCCTGATAGTTCAGATTGGCGTCCGTCACGCGGATGCCATGCAGCTTCGCCCGTACCACCTTGATCATCGCCCAGCCCCCCTGGAAAACGGTTCCGCCCGTCGCGCTCGTTTGTAGCGGCAATGATGGAAAGGGCAAGCAGAGTCTCGCTGCACCGCGGGATGTCTCAGGGGGTCTCCGGCAAGGCGGCCCCCGGCTGCGACGGGGTAGGAGAAGAGACGAGCGATGGCGCCTGTTTCGCCATCTGACGGCGGGTCCGCCGCCGCTCCAGAACCATCGCCATCGCCAGCAGCACGGCAATCCCCGCCAGATTGACCGTCAGCACCGTTACGGAGCTCCGCTCGGCCAGCAGCACGGCGGTGCCGGCGATGGACAGCACGACGCCGACGCAGAAGACCGGCAGCGAATGCCGGCCGCAGGCGATCAGCAGCCCGGCGGGGGCGGAGCGCAGCCACCCCGCATCGCGCGGCACCAGCAGCGCCGCCGCACAGGCCAGCGCCAGGAAATGCAGAAGCCGCATCGGCCCCAGCGTGTCCTTGTCGGCCCAGGGAATGCTCTGCTCCGGCAGCCAGCCTTGCAGAGCCGCCGGCGTCAGCGCATGGCCGATGTCCGATGCCGCGAACTTCCACAGCGCCATGCCGACCAGCAGCGCCAGCGACCCGGCCAGCAGCCAGCCTGACTGCGGCAGCCGGACCCGGCCGCTGCGCACCACCAGCGCCAGACTGGTGCCGAGAAAGAACACGCATTGCCAGGCCAGCGGGCTGAAGTTCCAGTCCTCGTCCCACAGGTTGGGGGGAATCAGTCCAGGCATTGCCTGCGCGACCAGATAGAGCACCAGCGACAACGCCACAGCCGCATAGCCGAAACGGGCATAGGTCCACAGGAACAGCGGCGCCAGCGCCACCAACAGGATGTAAAGCGCCAGGATGTCGAAGGCGAAGGGCAGATACATCAGCACCAGATGCCACGCGATGGCGGTCACCGGGGTTTCGAACAGCGGCTCGAAGCTCTCCAGCCGGTTCGACGCCTCCATCGGCAGATCGCCGACATGGACGGCGAGCGCGACGACCAGCGCGCTGACCAGCATGGTCATGATGTTGGCCGTCCACAGTTGCCGGCAACGGCCGAGCGCCTTGCGCTGGCAGGCGGTGAACCCGCTCTCCGCCAGCACCGGACCATAGGCCAGCGCGATGGCGTAGCCGGAGATGAAGACGAAGATCTCGGCGGAATCGGATGGGCCGAAACGGGCGGGCATCAGCTTTGCCAGCGGGTTCCCGCCGACATGGTTGATGAAGATGATCAGAAGGGCCACGCCCTTGAAGAGATCGAGACGTGCGTCGCGTGCCTGACGTTGCTGCATGCAGCCGTGCCTCTCCTGCTGTGGCGGGATCCCCGACGGGACTGATGCCGCCCTGAAGGGGGTCAGCAGACGAATCGCGGTGGCGCCGGACCACCGAAGGTTCGGCACCGCCACGGCGGATGTAGCCCACCATGGACATTTTCGCCGGCCGGGTGTCCAACGCGATGGGGGAATCCTTCCAACGCGGCGCCTGAGGGGAAAAGCGTTAAGCCCTTCTCATGGGGGCTGTGGTAACCACCCCGTTATCGGAGGGGTGCAAGGATAGTCCGGCCACGCTTCAGGCATGCTTGCTCTCCGCCTGGACGGCGCGGAGGCGAACAGCCCCGACAGCACGGCCACGCAGACGGCGGAAAGGGCGCCGCGCGGCGGGGCAAGGCGGCGGGCATGGCGGTCTCCGGCGGCGATTCCGATTGGCCGGTGCGGTTCAACACCCCGGCGGCCGATCGGCTCCCCGCCTTTCGGGTCATTCACCGCCTGAAACGTTGCCTTTTCCGGGAACCTCCCGTCATTCCGGTTATTGGACAGCATGCAAAGTCCCCACCGGAACCCGCGAGGCCGCGCCATGGCGACAGACAGCGTTCCCTTCGTTCCCTACTGCGGTGTCCCGCCGGTGCCGGGCGAGCTGTCGACCGCCTGGAACGGCGATCCGGTGCTGCTGGCCGCCTTTGCCCTGGCCGCGATCGGATTGACGGTGTTGGTGCGCCGGCCGGCCGGCCACGGCGGACATGCCCGTCATCGGTCCATCTGTCTGGCCGCCGGCTGGCTGGTTCTGGGCATCGCCTTCGTCTCCCCGTTGTGCAGCCTGACCTCCGCCCTGTTCTCCGCCCGCGTGGCCCAGCATCTGCTGACCATCCAGGTCGCGGCGCCGCTGTTCGTGCTCGGCTGGCCGGCCGGGACGGTGCGGTGGCCGGAGCCAATGCGCAGGATGGCGAAACCCCTGGGCAAGCCGGAGTTGGCCTGGGGTCTGTTCGGCATCACGCTGTGGGTCTGGCATTTGCCGGGGCCGTACATGGCGGCGCTGGCGAACGGCGCCGTGCTGTGGCTGATGCACGGCACGCTGTTCGCCGGGGCGGTGGCGGCTTGGCGGACCGTCCTGGCCCCGACCGACACCGCCATGCGCCTGCGCGGCCTGCTGGCGGCCTTCGGCACCTCGGTCCATCTGGCGATGCTGGCGGCGCTGCTGATCTTCGCCGGAACGCCGCTGTTTCCATACCACCTGACGACCACCGCACCCTGGGGCCTGTCGCCGCTGGCCGACCAGCAACTGGGCGGCCTGATCATGGGGGTCGTCGGGGCGCTGGCCTATATCGCGCTGGTGCTGGCCGGCGCGGCCCGCTGGCTGCGCCAGGGAGAGGACGGTCAGGGGGACGACGGACAACTCTCCAGCGGAAAGGCCGGTTGAGGGCATGTGGCGGACCCTGAAGACACTCGCCATCGCAGGCGTGGCGGCCGGGATCGGCGGGCTCCTGTTCGCCTGGTCCGGCCTGTACAGCGTGGCGGCGAGCAAGGCGCACTGGACGCCGGTCGAGATGTTCTTCGAAATGGCGATGCGCCGTTCGGTGGAGACGCATGCCGCATCCGTCGGCGAGCCGCCCGACCTGAACGACCCGGCGCTGGTCCGCCGCGGCGCCGGCCATTACGAGGACGGCTGCGCACCCTGCCACGGCGCCCCCGACACGACGCGCAACCCGATCTCCCGCCACATGATGCCGGAGCCGCCCTATTTGCCCGACAAGGTGGCGGAGTGGAAGCCGCAGGAGTTGTATTGGATCACGCTGCACGGCATCAAATATGCCGGCATGCCGGCTTGGCCGGCGCAGCAGCGCAAGGACGAACCCTGGGCGGTTACCGCCTTTCTCCTGCGGCTCAAAGGGATGAGCGCGGAAGAATATCACAGCCTCGCTTTCGGTCGGACGCGGGCCGACGACCATGCCCGGGTGACCGAGCTGACCGGCCCGGCCAGTGGTCCGATGAGCAGAGGTTTGGGAGAGACCCTGCAGGATTGCGCCCGCTGCCATGGTCATGACGGGAACGGCGACAGCATCGGCGCCTTCCCACGGATCGCCGGACAGTCGGCTGAGTATCTGCGGGAGACGCTGCAGGCCTACGCCGACGGCAACCGTTTCAGCGGCATCATGCAGCCGGTGGCGGCCGGATTGGACGATGACGCGATCCGCGCATTGGCCGGGCATTACGCGGCACAAAAGCCAGCAACGGCAACGGTTAAGACCGCCGATCCCGCGCCGGAACTGCTTGAGTCGGGCCGGCGGATCGCGGAGTCCGGCGCCCCGGACGATGGCGTCGCCGCCTGTTCCGGCTGCCATGGGGGAACGGCAGGCGACACCCGGCATGCCCGCGATCCCCGGTATCCGTCCCTGGACGGACAGCATGCGTCGTACCTCGCCGCCCAGTTGCGGCTGTGGCGTGACGGGGCGCGGGGCAACACGGCGCTGTCCCGAATCATGGAGGCCGCCGTCCGCCGCATGACCGACGAACAGATCGATGCAGTGGCGGAGTATTACTCCCGCCGCGCCCCCGAACGCGCCATGGTGAAGGGCGACGACGGAAAATCCTGAAGGGACGTCAGGGAACAAGAAGGCCCGCTGCTGATTGTTCATCACATGACCCAGCTGTCGCTTGCCGTGCGGCAGGACAGTACAGGCCGCACCGGGCGGCGGGTCGCCAACATCGAATCGTAATCGAGAAGGATGGCAACCATGCGTGGGATTTCCAAGATCGTCATGACCGCCACCGCGGCCGGCGCCCTGTTCGCCCTCAGCGCCTGCGGCAGCACCGATACCTCGCGGACGGCGACGGGTGCAGGCACCGGTGCCGTGGCCGGCGCCGTCGTCGGCGGCCCGGTCGGCGCGGTGGTGGGCGGCGTCGGCGGTGCGGTCGCCGGCAACAGCATGGACGAAAGCCTGAGCAAGAAGACCGACCGCGTGACCGACCGCGCCACCCGCGAAGTCCGCGAGGAGGTGTCGGACGATTCGTCCTCCAAGCGCTCGTCCTCCCGTCACGGCATGGCCTCCACCACCAGCATGAGCCATGAGCAGGTGCGCGAGATCCAGCAGGCGCTGAACGACCGCAACGACGGCCGCGACATCACCGTCGACGGCGTCTGGGGCGCCAACACCCGCAGCGCCCTGATGAAGTTCCAGCGCGACAACGGTCTGCGCGCCACCGGCCGCGCCGACCAGCAGACCATGGCCGCGCTGAAGCTGAGCGGCCACACCACGGGCACGTCCGGCAGCACCGGCGGGACCAGCAACACCAACAACATGGGCAACACCGGCACCCCGCGGGGCAACGCGATGCCCAGCGACACCCCGCAGAACCAGACCACCCCGCAGGGCTCGATGGGTCAGACCGGCACCAAGAACTAACCCCGGCTTGACAGCTGACTGAAGGCCGGTCCCCTACGCCGGTTCCGGGACATCGCGACGGCACCTCAGGCCGCCGTGGCGTCCGGGAACCGGCGTAGTTCGTTTGAGGCGCCCCCTCAGCCGCAGGCGGGGACCATCAGGGCGGGCATGCCGACCCACAGGATCGCGACCAGCGCCGCACCCGATCCGGCAATGGCGAACCAGCGGGCGAAGCGGCGCGGGTCGGCGGCGCCCACATGCTTCCCCGGCCCGGCACCGCGCCACGCCTTCACCAGCAGGACCGCGACCCAGCCCAGGGCGAGCAGTGTCGCGATGCCGACCAGCGCCACGGACATTGGAAAGCCCAACAGTTGCGCGTCCTCCGCCCTGCGGGCACAGACCATCCCGTTGATGCCGTAGACCACGCCGAAATGCGCCGCCCAGATCAGGAAGGGCGCCAGCATCCCGATGAAGAAGCCGGGAAAGCTGCGGCTTGCCATGGCGCTCCTCCCTCAGATCGCCAGACGGGGGAACAGGTGCAGAAGCAGCAGGGCGGTTCCACCCTGTGCCGCGCTGTACCATCCCATCAGCATGGTGTTGTCGAAGGTCACCCGCCGCTCAGAATGCAGCAGCCCGGCGGCGGAGCGCGCCAGCGTATAGCCCAGCATCAGCGTCATCACCGCGACGTGGAAGCCCTGCCACGCCACCAGCATATAGGTGATGGCGCCATAGGCGCTGGCCGCACCGACGAGGCCGGTCTGCATCTGCGCAGTGGTGTCCAGCAGGATGCCGCCGACCATCGCCGCCCAGGCCAGGATCAGCCCGAGACGGACCCGGCCATGCCGGTTGCGGTCCACGGCGGAGCGCGCCCAGCCGATGCCCAGCGCCGCCAGCCCCCACAGCGCCAACCCGCCGGCCAGCCAGGGAAGGCCGGGCAATCCGTCCCCATCCGTCGGCCAGACATCCGGGCTGACCGTCCACAGGAACAGATAGGTGAAGATCAGACAGGCGAAGGCGGTGCCGTCCACCAGCAGAAGCACCACCGTGCCCCACCAGCTATGGTTCTTCGGCCCCTGCACATAGACCGGCACGCGCCAGCCGCCGCCGACATCCTGCGGCGGGTGGTCGGCCCCCTTGTCGAGGCCCCACAGCCACCAGATCACCAGCCCGACCGCCAGCACCGCGGGAACCAGGGAAAAATAGTAGAACTTCAGCGTCAGGCAGATGAAATGGGTGGCGGTGAACAGCCCGGCCAGGAAGGGCGCCCAATGCGGCCCCGGCAGCGGCATCAGATATTGCGGCTTCGCCTCGATCGGGCTGGTGACGATGGTCTCCCGCCTGTCGGTGGGCGCGCCGGGCAGGAAATGGGCGCCCTCGCGGACCTCGCGCGGCAGGACGGGATTGTCCCACAGGGGATAAAGGCCGGTGACGTGCGGGATGCTGCGGACGGCGTAAAGCTCGTTGGGCAGCCATTCCAAGGTCCCGGCATTCCACGGGTTGTCGGACGCCTTCTCCCCCCAGCCCAGCGCGCTGCGCGCCATGTCGACCAGAACCAGCAGCACGCCCAGCGCCAGCACGAAGGCGCCCACCGTCGACACCATGTTCAGCAGGTTCCAGCCGAGATCGCCGGGATAGGTGTAGACCCGCCGCGGCATGCCCAGCAGGCCGCTGATGTGCATGGGGAAGAAGGCGACGTTGAAGCCGATGAACATCAGCCAGAAGGCCCCGTTTCCCAACCGCTCCGACAGCAGCCGGCCGTTCAGCGTCGGCCACCAGTGATAAAGCCCGGCGAAGACCGGGAACACCATGCCGCCGATCAGCACGTAATGCAGATGCGCGACGATGAAGTAGCTGTCATGGCCCTGCCAGTCGAAGGGCACCACCGCCACCATCACGCCGGTCAGCCCGCCCAGGACGAAGATGAACAGGAAGCCGAATAGGAAGCGGGTCGCCACCGTCCATTGCACCCGCCCGGCCCCCAGCGTGGCGATCCAGGCGAAGACCTGGATGCCGCTCGGCACCGCCACCGCCATGCTGGCGGCGGAGAAGAAGCTGAGCGACAGCGACGGGATGCCGGTGGCGAACATGTGGTGGACCCACAGCCCGAAACTGAAGAACCCCGTCCCGACCAGCGCCAGCACCACGAAATCGTGGCCGATCAGCGGACGGCGGGCCAGGGTCGGCACCATCATCGACACCAGCCCGGCGGCCGGCAGGAAGATGATGTAGACCTCCGGATGGCCGAAGAACCAGAACAGGTGCTGCCACAGCAGCGGGTCGCCGCCCTTGTCCGCGATGAAGAAGGGCCAGTGGAAGGCGCGTTCTATCTCCAGCAGCGCGGTGGCGACGATCACGGCGGGAAAGGCGAAGATGATCATCCCCGCCATCACCAGCATCGACCACGCATAGATCGGCAGCTTGTCCAGCGTCATGCCGGGCGGGCGCGTGCGCAGGATGCCGACCACGATCTCGATGGCGCCGGCGATGGCCGAGATCTCGATGAAGCCGATGCCGAGCAGCCAGAAATCGGCGTTGATGCCCGGCGAATGCTCGTAACTGGTCAGCGGCGGATACATGAACCAGCCGCCGTCGGGCGCCGCCCCGAAGATCAGCGAGCAGAAGAAGGATATGCCGCCGAAGAAATAGGCCCAGAAGGCGAAGGCCGACAGCCGGGGAAAGGGCAGGTCGCGCGCCGCCAGGAAGGAGGGCAGCAGATAGACGCCGATGGCCTCCACGATCGGCACGGCGAACAGGAACATCATGCCGGTGCCGTGGACGGTGAAGAACTGGTTGTAGGTGTCGTGGTCGAGCAGGTCGTTGTCGGGCACAGCCAGCTGCAGGCGCATCACCAGTGCCAGCACCCCGGCGATCAGGAAGAACAGCAGCGCCGTGGCGATGTACCAGACGCCGACGCTGGAATTGTTCACCGCCGTCAGCCGCGCGATCCCCGGCGGCAGCCGCCAGACGCGGCGCAGCGTCTCCTCCTCCCCCTTGGGGCGCGGGGTAGGGCTCGGAAGGCCGCCGGAGAACTCGTCGCGGGGCTCGTCGGTGCGCAGCGTCATTTCAGGCTCTCCAGCCAGGCGGCCATGGCGTCCAGGGTCTCGCCGTCCATCACGTCGAAGGACGGCATGCGATTCTCGGGCTTGATGTGCTGGGCGCCCTGGATCCAGGCGGCGAGGGTCTCCACCCGTGTCGGCAGCGTCCCGGCGGCGAGCGACGGCCGGGCGCCGACGCGGCTCAGGTCCGGACCGACCAGCCCCGCCGCCTCCGTCCCGCGGATCGCGTGGCAGGACTGGCAGCCGAAGGAGAAGAAGGCGTCGCGGCCACGCGCAAGCTGCGGCGTCTCCGGTTCGGCGGGCGGGCGCCGCTGCGCCGTCATCCAGGCGTCGAACTCGTCCGCCGGCAGGACCCGGATGTCGAAGGCCATCAGCGCATGCTGCGCCCCGCAATATTCGGCGCATTGGCCGCGATAGAGCCCCGGCCGCTGCGCCACGATCGGCAGCCGGTTCACATGGCCGGGGATCATGTCGATCTTGCCGGCGAGGCTCGGCGCCCAGAAGCTGTGGATGACGTCGGCGCTGGCGACCCGCAGTTCCACCTGCCGTCCGGCCGGCAGCACGAGTTCGTTGGCCCCGCGTAGCGGCACCTGCCCCTCCACATGATAGCGGACGTCCCACCACCACATGTAGCCGGTGACCTCGACCACCAGTTCCGGTTTTGGCGTCAGGGTCGCCAGACGGCGGGCCAGCGCGAACTCATGGATCTGGAGCGCCGTCAGCGTGACGAGCGGGAACAGGATGCCGCCGCCGATCACCCAGGCGCGGCGGCCGGGAAACCGCTCCGGCCGGACCAGCGCGGCATAGAGCGCCAGCGCCATCACCAGCACAAAAATCACCCCGGCGCCGATGAACAGGATCCAGTTGGTGGCCAGGATTTCCTGCGCGCTGACGCCGGCGGCATCCAGCGCCGACTGCCGCCCCTCGCATCCGGCCAGAGCGAATCCGGCAAGGGCAAGCGCCGCAATGGGCAAGCCGGGCCGCAGAAAGGCTCTCTCAGTTCGCCGGTTCGCCCGGTTCATGTCAGTCGCCTCCCCTTCGCCGGTCCACGCCCATTTCCCCCTCACGGTCAACACAGCCGAGGCTCGACGGTTTCGTGGGCAATCCGAAGTTCCCGGACGAAATCACGAAACCTGTGCGTGGCTATAAGCGTTGAAGGGGGAAATACGGCTCCGGCAATCGCGGCGGGGTTGGAAAGGGTGCTTGAGGAGACGATGCATGACCGTCGACACAGGCCGGGCGGAGGCGACGTTGCCGGACAGGCCCGTCTACGAGGACAATCGCTCCTTCCTCGTCGGACTGGCGCGGGCCTTTGCCGGGGCGCTGATCTTCTCGCTGCCGATGCTGATGACGATGGAGATGTGGTGGATCGGCTTCACCATGGCCTCCTGGCGGCTGGTCCTGCTGCTGGTGCTGCTGATCCCGCTGCTGGTCGGGCTGTCGGTGGTCAGCGGCTTCAAATCCACCGCCAGCCTGCGCGACGACATCGCCGACGCCTTCGTCGCCATCGCCGTGGCGGTGGTGATGTCGGTCGTCATCCTCGGCATCTTCAAGGTGCTGTCCGTCGACATGCCGGCCCGCGAGGTGATCGGCAAGATCGCGCTACAGAGCTTCCCCGCCGCCATCGGCGCCATGCTGGCCCGCGACCAGTTGGGCGAGAAGAGCAGCGAGAGCATGCAGCGTCAGACCGCGATGACCTATCCGCAGGAGCTGTTCCTGATGGGGGTGGGCGCGCTGTTCCTCGGCCTCAACGTCGCCCCGACGGAGGAGATGGTGCTGCTGTCCTACATGATGGATCCGTGGCGGGAGATCGCGTTGCTGCTGCTGTCGCTGGTGCTGATGCACGCCTTCGTCTACGCCGTGGAGTTCCCCGGCGGGTCGAAGCCGCCGGGCGGCGTCGGGTTCTGGAGCCTGTTCCTGCGCTTCACCGTCGTCGGCTATGTGATCGTGCTGGCGATCTGCCTTTACCTGCTGTGGACCTTCGGCCGGACCGACGGCACCGGTTTGGCGGAGATCATCAGCGCCACCGTGGTCCTGGGCTTCCCCTGCGCCATCGGCGCGGCGGCGGCCCGCCTGATCCTGTGACCCTGATCCTGTGAAGGGGGAGAGAGGCCGATGGCGACGACCGGCGACGATCCGCGGGCGAATGAGGGGTCACGGGGGAATGGCGGGGCGGAGCACGCACCGCCGACCTCCCCCCTCGAATGGGTGGCGGCGGGGCTCGGCGCGCTGCTGATCGCCGCGATGATCGTCTACATGGTGCAATACGCCCTCAAGGAACACAGTTCGGTCCCCGGCGAGATGGACGTGACCGTGATGGAAACGCGAACCGGCGGTCACGGCCACACCGTGCGTTTCCAGGTTCGCAACCGGACCGCCGCGACCGCCGCAACGCTGATCGTGCGCGGAGAGCTGCGGTCCGGCGACCGCGTGGTGGAGACGGCGGAGGCGCAGTTCGACTATCTGCCGCCCTATTCCGAACGCTTCGGTGGCCTGATCTTCCAGCACGACCCGGCCCGCTACGAATTGCGGATCGTCCCCACCGGCTACAGCGAACCCTGACGGAGAGCCAGGCCGCTCAGTCGCGTCCCCAAAGCCCCCGCTCGCCCAGATCCTCGCCGCGCTGCCGTTCCAGCGCCTGGGAATAGCGGCGGAGCGCGAAGGACTCCGTCACATAGCCGATGATCCGCCGGTCGGTGGGAGAGGACAGCACCGGCAGGGCCTCCACCTCCTCGCTGCCGAAGCGGTTCAGCACGGTGCGGGCGTCGTCGCCCGGCATCAGGACCGCGTCGGCCTTGCAGGCCAGCGATCCGACCCGCGTCTCGGTCGCAGCCGCGTCCTGGTCCGGATCGTGGATCATCGACATGTCGACGATCCCGGCATAGCGCCCCATCTCGTCCACCGCAAAGACCGCCTTGGTCGACCCCAGCGGGTAGAGGCGGCGCAGCGCCTCCACCGTCAGGGTGGCCGGCACCGTCTTGGCGTCGCGGCGCATCAGCCGGAAGGCCGTCAGCTCCGACAGCCAGCCGATGTCGTAGGCGCCGCGGATCGGCACGCCGCGCAGGTGGAAGCGCCAAGTGGCGAAGGAATAGCCGAAGGCCTGACGCACCACGGTCGTCGACAGCACCACCCCGATCAGCACGCCCGACGCCGCCCACAGATCCTGCGTCGTCTCCAGCACCAGCAGCACCATGGTGACCGGCGCGCCGACGATGCCGGCGGCGACCGATCCCATGCCGACCAGCAGCAGCAGGCCGCTGTCGATCCCCAGCCCCGGCAGGAAGGCGGAGGTCGTCTGCCCCAGCAGGCCGCCGAACAGCCCGCCGATGAACAGCGAGGCGCTGAACAGGCCGCCGCGGAAGCCCGAGCCCAGCGACAACGCCGATGCCAGGATCTTCGCCACCAGCGTCAAGGCCAGCGCCAGCGCGCCACCCGCCAGCTCCGGCGGAACGGCGCCGGGGCCGCTGCCCATCACCGCCGGCACGGCCAGCGCCAGCGCGCCCACCATCACCCCGCCGATGGCCGGCCTCATCCAACGCGGGACCGGCAGCCGGTTGAATCCACGCTCCGCCACCGTCACCGCCTGCATGGCGAGGATGCTGAGCCAGCCGGCAAGGAAGCCGACGACGCCGCAGGCGGCATAATCCCAACTGGCGATCTCAACCGGGCGGCCGAGCGCCAGCGGCACCTCGCCGCCCGTCAGCAGGGCCGACGCCGCCACCGCCATCGCCGCCGCCGCCCCGACCGGGGCCAGCACCGCCAGCGTATAGCCGCCTAGCACCAGTTCGAAGGCGTAGAAGGCGCCGGCCAACGGCGCGTGGTAGGCCGCGGCGATGGCCGCCGCCGCCCCACAGCCGACCATGGTGCGCAGATCGGCCCGGCGCAACCGCAGCCGCTGGCCCAACGAGGACGCCAACCCGGCGCCGGCCTGGGTGTAGGCGGCCTCCATGCCGACCGACGCGCCGGAAGCGTTGGACAACGCCGTCGTCACCGTCAGCCGCAGGCTGTCGATCAGCGACATCTTGCCGCCATAGAGCGCGTTCGCCTCCACCGCGTCGACGATGGCGTTGGGGCGCCAGCGACGCACCAGCATCGACAGGATGCCCAGCAGCAGCCCGCCGGCGGCCGGTACGCCCAGCGTCCGCAGCAGGTCGGGCGTGCCCTGCCCCAGCCGCTCGCCCTCCGGCAGGTCGAAGACCAGCGCCTGCATCAGCAGCACCGCTTCGTGGAGAAGACCGACCGCCAGCCCGACCACCCCGCCGAGCAGCGCGGCAAGCACCACCACCGCCAGCACGCTGTTGCGGACGCTCCAGCGGTCGGACACGGTTGTGGCCGCGGACGCATCGAGCGTCGCATAGGGATCGGTGCCGGCGCGGGCGTTGTCGCCCACACCGTCGAGGGAAGCCGAGTTGTCAGGCATGATCACGCTGATTGGTAGCCCTTCCGTAAGGGGACAATGGGCCGGAAGGGCGTGAGTTCCGTCAGGGCTTCGCCTGTTGCGGCTTCGATTGCGGCTTCACCGTCGCCGGAGCGGGCGCCGACGGAGCGGATGGGGCCGGTGCGGGGGTCTGCGTCGCAGGGGCCGCCTGAACGGGCGCAGGCTGAACCGGCGCCGCGTCGGTGGTGGCCGGCGCCGGCGCGGTTCCGGCGCGGCGCAGCACCTGGGCGAGGTTGTCGCGCACCTTGTCGGCCAGCGCAACGTCGGGTTCGCCGGCCTCATGGAAGATCACGGTGAACAGCCGGCGCTGCGACAGCAGGAAGTTCAGCGTGACGTGCAGCTTCCCCTGCGGCATCGCGCAATCGACCGATCCCGTGCGCAGCCAGACCGCACCGGCCTGTTCGGACGGGTTCAGGCTGACCGTCGGCGTGCCTTCACAGCGCTGCTTCATGGCGTCGGCGAAGCTGTCCGACAGTTCGTCGATCTTGGCGCCCTCGCCCACCGCGCGCTCGCGGATGCCGCCGACGATGGGTCCGAAACGCCAGGCGACATCGGCCGGGCGCCGCTCCTGCGGGACCTTGTCCATCGGCACCAGTTCGGCGTCGTGCACCCCGGCCGCCGTCAGCAGGCTGTCCAGCCCTTCCGGCAGTCGGTTCTTCTTTTCCGCCGGGCGGCCGGCGGCGACCTTGATCGGCGGGACGTTGCCGCCCTTGTCGACGCAGGTCTTCAGGTCGCCCAGAACCTTCTTGGTGCCGTCCAGTTTGAAAGCGATGCGGTCGGAAGCCGACGACACCACCAGCTCGTTGCCGCCCATCAGGGCAGTGACCAGTTCCTCGTCCTTGCCGTTGGAGACCACCAGCATGTCCGGCTGGGAAGCGATGGCGGTCCGTTCCCGCTTCAGCTTCTTGTCGACCTCGATGGTCACCGGCCATTCGCCGCCCTTCGGCAGATCGGCGCCGGGAATGCCGATGCCGATGTTGATTTCCCCCTTCGGGCTGCGGGCGAACATCAGCACATGGCCGGAGGTAAATTCCCCCTCCGCCACGCAATAGGCGAAGCTGCCGTCCTTCTTCTTGGCGGCGCCGCCGTCCCAGCTCTCGATCAGTTCGCCCGGCCCGTCCGGCTTGGGCGGAGCGGCGGCCTTGTCGCCGCCGGGGGCGCCGGCGGCAGGCGGATTCGCCGGTTTGCCGCCCTGCTGCGGCGCGGCAGGAGTCAGGATCTCTTCTTCCGGCTCGGGCAGCCCGTAATAGGCGGCCGGCGGCATGTTCGGCTCGACCGGCACCAGCTCCGCCACCGCCGGAGTCGACGCCACCCCCAGCAGGAGAAGCGCGGACAGCGAAGCGGCAAGGCGGGCGGTCATCACGAGGTAATCCATAGATGGTTGTGGCGGCGAAGCTATCCGCGACCGCCCCCATCCGCAAGCCCAACCGCCCTTCCGGTTGCGGGAGGCTGACACCTGTTGCACGGGACACGCAGGGGGAATGCTCCTACCCCCCGAAGAACGCCCCGCGCAGCGCCTCGTCGGACAGCGACGCCACCGCCCCATCGCCGACCACGCGGCCCAGCCGCAGGAGGACGGCGCGCGGCGCGACCGCCAGGGCACGTGCCGCGCTCTGTTCGGCCAGCAGCACGGCCGTGCCCGCGGCGGCGATGCGGCCGACGGCGGAGAAGACCTCGTCGGCCAGCTTGGGCGACAGGCCGAGCGACGGTTCGTCGAGCAGCAGCAGGCGCGGCCGGCCCATCAGCGCGCGGCCCAGGCTCAGCATCTGCTGCTGGCCGCCGGACAGGCGCCAGGCGCTCTCACCGCTCTTGACGGCAAGGTCGGGGAACAGGGCGAAGACGCGCTCGACATCGTGCGCGCGGTCGCGGGCGGCGGGCAGGCCGGCGACCTCCAGATTGTCGCGCACGCTCATGCCGGGGAAGACCCGCCGCCCCTCCGGCACATAGCCGATGCCGCGCCTCACCCGCACCTCGGTCGCCAGCGGGCCGAGATCGGCGCCGTCGAAACGAAGGTCGCCCCGCGCCGGCACAAGGCCGAGCAGAGCCTTTAACAGCGTCGACTTCCCCGCCCCGTTGGCTCCGAGCAGCGCCACCGTCTCCCCCGCCGCGACGGCCAGAGAAACGTCGTCGAGCGCGCTCGCCCCGCCATAGCCGGCGGTCAGGTTGCCGATGGACAGCAGCGGGCTCATGCCGACCCCGCCCGGCCCAGGTATGCCGTCGCGACCGCCGAATCCCGGCGCACCTCGCCGGCCGGACCGTCATAGATCACCCGCCCGCGGTCGAGGCACAGCACGCGGCCGGCCAGCGGCAGCAGGAATCCCATGTCATGCTCCACCAGCAGGATCGCCATCCCCTCCCCGGCCAGTTCGCGCAACAGGTCCGCCAGATCCGCCTTCTCTCCATCGGTCAGGCCGGCGGCGGGCTCGTCCAGCAGCAGGACCACCGGGCGGCGGACCAGGGCGCGGGCCAGTTCCACCCTCCGCCGCAGTGCCGCCGGCAGGCCGTCGCAGGATTGCCCGGCAAGATCGCCGACACCCAGCCGGTCGAGCGCCCAGCGCGCGTGCGCCTCGGTCGTCGCGGCGTCCGGATCGAAGGCCAGACGGGCGGCGGCCACCGCCTCAAGCACCCCCGCTCCGGTGGGCAGCAGGGCCGCCTGAAAACTGCGGGCCAGTCCGGCACGGGCCAGCCGGTCGGCGCGGGCGCCGGTGACCTCCAGCCCGCCGAGGCGCACGCGCCCGGCATCCGGCCGCTCCAGCCCCGACAGCAGGTTGATGACCGTGGATTTGCCCGACCCGTTCGGCCCGATCAGCCCGGTGATGGTGCCCGGCCGCAGGTCCAGCGACACACGGTCCACCGCCCGCACGCCGCCGAAGGACTTCCGCAAGCCCTCGACCACCAGCCCCTCCGGCAGGGCGGGTGGCGTCGGCGGCTCCCTCGCCTCCGCCAGCGCACGGGGCTTGCCGCCGCCCAAGCGGGCCGTGAGGCGGTGGAGGAGCCCGGTCAGCCCGTCCGGCGCCAGCACGACGGTCAGCAGAAGCGCGGCGCCGTAGATCACCAGATAGCCGCGCTCCAGGAAGCGGAACCATTCCGGCAGGTGCAGCAGCAGCACGGCGCCCAGCACCGCCCCGGCCATCCGCCCCCGCCCGCCGACGATGGATATCGTGAGGATGGAGACCATGACCGGGAATTCCAGCACCTCCGGCGACACGACGCGCTGGGTGTGGACCGCCAGCGCTCCGGCGGCCCCGGCGAACAGCGCGCTGATGCCGAAGGCGGCCAGCCGCAGCCGGCCGACATCCAGCCCCAGCGTTCCCGCAGCCAGCGGATCGTCACGCAGCATGGTCAGCGCCCGGCCAAGGCGCCCGCGCGCCACCCGCCAGCCGATCAGCCCGCCGAGCGCCACCAGCCCCCAGACCAGCCCGGCCATCGGCAGCCCGCGCGGCACCGCCCAGCCGAACAGCACCACCGCCGGCACGCCGGCCAGCCCGTTGGAGCCGCCGGTCAGCTCCGGCAGGTTCACGGCAAGCAGATGCAGCACCTGCGCGATCCCCAGCGTCGCAAGGGCGAAGTAATGCGACTCCAGCCGCAGCACCGCCAAACCAACCGGCAACGCCAGCAGAAACGGAACCAGCATCGACAGCGGAAAAGTCGCCTCGAAGCCGAGCCCATGGCGGCTGCCGAGGATGCCAGTCACATAGGCGCCGACGCCGAAGAAGGCACCCTGCGCCAGCGACAGCGCGCCACCGAGGCCGAAGACGATCTGGAAGCCGAAGGCCGCCAGCGCATAGACCCCGGCGACGGTCAGGACGCGCAGGCCGTAGGGCGAGGCGAAGGCGAGCGCGTATACCAGCAGGGCGAGGGCGCCGGCGGTGAGAATGACGGCAGACCGACGCTCAGCCACGGCGGCGCGCCGCTTCGCCGAACAGCCCTTGCGGCCGCAGGACCAGGATCGCCAGCAGCGTCAGGTACAAGGCCCCCAGCGCCACCGGGTAGGAGAGCACCGACGATACCCCCACCTCGAACAGCGCGATCAGCAGCGCCCCCACCACCGCCCCCGGCACTGACCCCCAGCCGCCCACCGTCACCGCGATGTAGGCCTTCAGGATCAGGTCCCCGCCCGATGTCGGCGTGACGAAATAGCGGTTGGCCAGCAACAGCCCCGCCGCCCCGGCACAGGCGGCGCCGATGGCGAAGGTCACCAGGATCATGGCGGTGACCGGCACGCCGCAGGCACGCGCCATCTCCGGATCCTGCGCCGTCGCGCGCAGCCGGCGGCCAAGCTGGGTGCGCGCGAAAACCCATTGCTGCGCGCCGATCAGCAGGGCCGCCACCGCGACGATGGCGAGCGACTGCTCCGGCACCGCCAGCCCGGCGATATGAAGGGTATCGTCGCCGAACAGCGGCGGTGCGGCGCGCGGCTCCGGCCCGAAGAGGATGGCGGCCCCGTTCTGCAGGATGATGCCGACCGCGATGGTGCTGATGAAGACCGACACCGGCGGCCGGCGCCGCAGCGGCAGATAGGCCGCCAGCGCCATCAGCAACCCCAGCGCGGCCATCAGCACCAGCACCACCGGCAGCAGGACGATGCCCGGCAACGGGATCAGGGGCGCCAGCGCCACCGCCAGCAGCCCGCCGGCCATCACGAGGTCGCCCTGGGCGAAGTTCACCGCCGAGGTGGCGTTCAGCACCAGCACGAAGCCCAACGCCACCAGGGCATAGGCCGCCCCCAGCGCCACCCCGTTGACCAGCAGTTGAAACGCCGCCATCCGCTCACTTCGCCGCGAGTGTCGGGTCGTCGTACCGCTTCACCAGCGTCGGCACGCGGCTGGTCCCGTCATAGCAGACGATGACGGCGGAATGGGCCATGTTGCCCTTGCCGTCGGACTTGTAGGTCATGGCAAGACCCTTGAACGTCTCCGACGACAGTGCTTTCCGGATGGCGTCCGGCGTCCGGGCGCCGGCCTTCACCGCCTCCAGCACCATCGTCATGCCGTCATACTGGCCGAGCGCGAAGGCGTCCGGTTCCTTGCCGAAGGCGGTGCGGTAGGCGTCGGTGAAGGCCTTGACCTCCGGCGTGTCGCCTGAAATCGGCGAGGCCGCGGTCTCGGCGCAGACGCCCTTCAGTTCCGCCGGTTCCAGCAGGGCCGCGGTGCTCGGCTGATGCATGGCGGAACCGGCGACGATCGGCAGGGTCACGCCGCTGGACGCCGCCTGCCGCAGCAGCAGCGCGGTCGGACCGGAATGCAGATGCAGCACCAGCACGTCCGGCTTGGCGGCCAGCGCCTTGGTCAGCACCGGCAGCAGGTCCTTGGCCGCCGGGTCCACCCCCTCCTCGAACACCGGGGTCACGCCCAGCGCTTTGAAGGCGGCGTCGAGATGGGTCTTGCCGCTCTGGCCATAGGCGGTGGTCTGATAGATGATCGCCGGCTGCCGCTTGCCCAACTCCTCCACCACATAGCGGGCGTGGGCGGACTTGGTCACGGCGTCGCCGGGGAAGAAGCGGAAGACCCAGGGGTTGCCCTGCTCGGTGATCGACGCGGTGCCCGACACGGTGACCAGCGGCAGCTTCAACTCCTGCGCCAGCGGCAGCATCGCCAGCATCTGGGTGCCGAGCATGCTGGCGGCGACCGCCCCGACCGTGCCGCTGCCGGCCGCCCGCTCCAGCGCCGTCACCGCCGCCTCGGGCGAGGTGCCGGTGTCGACGACCTCCGACGCGATGGCGACGCCGGCCGGCGTCTGCTTCAGCGCCAGGACGGCACCATTGCGCTGGCTGGTGCCTTCCAGCGACAGGAAGCCGGTCAGCGGCACCAGCACCGGAAAGGACAGCGTGTCGTCGGCCCGCGCCGCCGGAGACAGGCAGGACGTGGCCGCCAGCAGGCCGATCAGAAGGGGAAGCGCGCGCCGCATGACCGAAAACTCCTCAACTCGCGCCGGCAACCGGAGCGACGCGGAGGGGACGGGGCGTCTGTGGCTGATCCGTCGGGTTCCGGTCGGCTCCCTTCGCCGGCATGACCCGGATCAGGTTCGATGGGTGTTGTCTCAGCCCCCGCATCCGCCGATCCGGCGAAAGGCAGGGGCACCCCAGCCGTGAACAGGCGGCGAGAGTGTCGCCGCCGGCCCCGTCCTGTCAAGAACCCAACCGGCGGCGCGCCACCAGCGTTTCACGATGCAGGATGTAGAGCCCGCTGCCGATGATGACCATGGCGCCGGCCAGAACCGGCGCCGTCGGCAGGTCGCCGAACACCAGCCAGCCGAACAGGCTGGCCCAGACCATGCCGGTGTACTCGAAGGGCGCCACCACCGCCGGAGGCGCACGGCGGAAGGCCTGGGTCAGCAGCACCTGTGCGCCGGCGCCGATCGCGCCGACCAGCGCCATCAGCCCCAGCGCAAAGCCGGTCGGCGCCGTCCACACCGGCACTGCCAGCGCACCGCTGACCACAGTCGTCGTCAGCAGCAGATAGAGCACGATGGACGCGCTGGTCTCCGTCCGCGACAGGCCGCGCACGGCCAGCGCCGCCAGCGCATAGAACAGGGCGGCGCACAGCCCGACCAGGACCGGCACCAGCGGCGCCCCGGCCGATGGCTGGGCCATCACCACCACGCCGCCGAACCCGACCACCACCGCGGCCCAGCGCCGCCAGCCCACCGGCTCTCCCAGCAGCGGAGCGGACAGGGCGGTGATGAACAGCGGCCCGGCGAAGCTCAGCACATAGACGTCGGCCAGCGGCAGTTCGCGGAACGCATAGAAGAAGCAGCCCATCGAGATCAGCCCGGCGAAGGCCCGCCAGACATGGCCCCAGGGCCGCCGCGTCCGCATCGCCGCGATCCCGCCGCCGCGCCACAGGGTGTAGCCGCCCACCAGCAGGAAGGCGACCAGCGAGCGCACGAACATCAGCTGCGGCACCGGGTAATCGGCGGTCAGGAACTTGATGAGCGTATCCATCGCCGCGAACAGCAGGATCGCCCCCAGGAAGCAGCCGACGGCATAGGGAACCGAATCGGCCTCGGCAGGTAGCAGGTCGGCGGTCTCGGCGTCGGTCATGGAATTGGTTCGGAACGGCAATGGCGGAGGTTGCCCACATTATGGGCAAATCCGCCTGCGTCCCAATGCCGCAACCGCAGGTCTGGTAGGCGTGAGGTTTTGGCAGAGTTCAGTCTTCGGATGCCCCCTCCCCATCCCTCCCCCGCCTTTGGCGGGAGAGGGTGCCGTATGCGAAGTGGCGGCAGTCCCCTCTCCCGCGTGAGCGGGGGAGGGTTAGGGTGGGGGCACCGTCAGCCGACACTCAACGGTGAGCAAACATCCCCTCACCGCGTCAAAACCATCACCAGCCGCTCCACCGGCGCATCATTGATTAGATGCGACTCGACGATCTCGTCGATGTCCTCCGCCGTTTCCGGCCGGTACCAGATGCCCTCCGGATAGACCACCATCAGCGGCCCGGCGGAGCAGAAGCCGAGGCAGCCCGTCATCGCCATGCCGACATCGGCCAGACCCCTCGCCTGGATTTTCTGGTCGAGCCGCTGCCACAGCGGGTGGGCGCCCTTGGCGGCACAGCTGCCGCGCGGATGGCCGGGCGGGCGCTGCTGGGCGCAGCAAAAGACGTGGTGGCGAAAGGTCTGCGGAATGTCGAGCGGCATCGGGCATGCTCCATAACCATAAATTTCCTATGGTTTAGAAGCATGCCAGATTGCTGCGCTGCGGCAAGAGTTTTTATAATCCTTCTAACCCACGGCAGCCGCAGTGATTCCGGCGTGATGAAATGCTTGGTCGGCAGAGCATTGGCGGTTAAGAATCCCCGCCAAGGGGCAATCCAGGAGACGCCGGTGCTGCTGAGCGGGTCGGGGAAGGGTCAGCCGGGCGCCGTGCCGGGCTGGGTCGGGTATGCGCTGCTGCCGGTCCTCAACCTCGTCGCGGCCTTCGTGCTGTCGGGGCTGGTGATCCTGGTGATCGGCGAGAATCCGGTCGACGTGCTGTCGCTGCTGCTGTCGGAGGCTCTGGGATACCCGGAGGCTATCGGCTACACCCTTTATTACACCACCGACTACATCTTCACCGGGCTGGCGGTCGCAATCGCCTTCCATTGCGGGCTGTTCAACATCGGCGGCGAGGGGCAGGCCTATCTGGGCGGGCTGGGCGCCGGGCTGGTCGCGCTGGCGCTGACCGGCTGGCCGTGGCCGGTGGTGGCCTTGCTGGCGGTGCTGGCGTCCGCGCTGTTCGGCGCCGCCTGGGCCTTCATCCCGGCCTGGCTGCAGGCCAAGCGCGGCAGCCACATCGTCATCACGACGATCATGTTCAACTTCATCGCCGCGTCGATCATGACCTGGCTGCTGGTGGACGTGCTGATCCGTCCCGGCAGCCAGTCGCCGGAAACCCGCGAGTTCGATCCCGGCGTCTGGCTGCCGTCGATGGACCGGGCGCTGGGCTGGTTCGGCATCACCATCCCGGCCTCGCCGCTGAACCTGTCCTTCCTGTGGGCGCTGGCCTGCTGCCTGCTGTTCCACATCTTCCTGCGCCGCACCCGCTGGGGCTACGAACTGCGCACGGTGGGCCGGAACGAGCGGGCGGCGGTCTATGCCGGCATCTCGCCGGCACGGAACATCGTCATCGCCATGCTGATCTCCGGCGCGCTGGCCGGCTTCGTGGGCGTGAACGAGATCCTGGGCGTGCAGCACCGGGTGATCCTGAACTTCACCGGCGGCGTCGGCTTCGTCGGCATCGCCGTGGCGCTGATGGGACGCAACCACCCGGTCGGGATCATTCTGGCCGCCTTGCTGTTCGGGGTTCTGGCGCAGGGCGGCGGCCAGCTGTCCTTCGACTATCCCACGATCAACCGCGAGCTGGTGATGGTCATCCAGGGTCTGGTCATCCTGTTCGCCGGTGCGATGGAGAACCTGTTCAAGCCGCAGGTGGAGGCGCTGTTCCGCCGCCGCGGCGCCGCCGCGGCAGATACGGGAAGGGGCTGAGCGATGGAGGACGCACTTCTTCTGGCGCTGCAGCTGCTGGGCGCCACCATCCGGGTGGCGACGCCGCTGGTGCTGGCCGCCTTCGCCGGCATGTATTGCGAACGGTCGGGCGTGGTCGACATCGGACTGGAAGGCAAGATGCTGGCCGGTGCCTTCTTCTCCGCCGCCGTCGCGTCGACGACGCTGAATCCCTGGCTCGGGCTGCTGGCCGGCATCGCTGCCGGGGTGGCGCTGGCGCTGGTCCATGGCTTCGCCTGCATCACCCACAACGGCAATCAGGTGGTGTCGGGCATGGCGATCAACATCCTGGTCGCCGGACTGGCCCCGACGCTGGCCTATGCCTGGTTCCAGCAGGGCGGCCAGACCCCGCTTCTGCCCAATCAGGCGCGCATTCCCGCGGTGGAGCTGCCGGGGGTCGACGCACTGGCCGGCGTCCCGGTGCTGGGGCCGGTCTACCGCGAATTGCTGAACGGCAACAATGTGCTGATCTGGGTGACGCTGGTCCTGGTGATCGCCACCCAGTGGGTGCTCTACCGCTCGCGCTTCGGGCTGCGGCTGCGGGCGGTGGGGGAGAATCCGGCGGCGGTCGACACCGCCGGCCTGTCGGTGGCGAAGCTGCGCTATCAGGCGCTGCTGGTGACCGGCGCGCTGACGGGGATGGCCGGCTCGTATCTCTCCACCGGCCACGGCGCCGGCTTCGTCCGCGACATGACTGCCGGCAAGGGCTATCTGGCGCTGGCGGCACTGATCTTTGGCAAATGGCGACCGGGACCGACGCTGTTCGCCTGCCTGCTGTTCGCCTTCACCGACGCGGTGCAGGTGCGCCTGCAGGGGGTGGAACTGCCTGGTATTGGCGTCATCCCGGTGCAGTTCATCCAGATGCTTCCCTATGTGCTGACCGTCCTGCTGCTGGCCGGCTTCGTCGGCAAGGCCATCGCCCCGAAGGCGAGCGGCATCCCCTATGTCAAGGAGCGCTGAGCCGATGGCCGACACCGCAGAGCTGCCGCAGCTGATCGAAGCGGCCCGTGCCGCGCGCGAGAACGCTCATGCCCCCTACTCCAAATTCAAGGTCGGCGCAGCCATCCTCGGCGAATCGGGGCGCATCTTCGCCGGCTGCAATGTGGAGAATGCGGCCTACCCGCAGGGCCAATGCGCCGAATCGAGCGCCATCGGCGCCATGGTCACCGCCGGCGACCGCCGCATCCGCGCCATCGTCGTCATGGGCGGCGAAGCGGGGGCGGAGGAGATCTGCACCCCCTGCGGCGGCTGCCGCCAGCGCATCCGCGAATTCGCGACGCCGGACACGCCGATCCACATCTGCGATCCGGCCGGCCTGCGGCGGACCTTTTCGCTGGAGACCCTGTTGCCCGAATCGTTCGGTCCCACCAATTTAGCCTTCTGAGCGGAGTTTCCCGACATGACGGCAGCCCGCGCCGCCGCGGACATCCTTCACCGTGCCTCCGGCCACCGGCCGCGGGTCGGCATCGTGCTGGGTTCCGGCCTGGGCGGCATCGCCGACCGCATCGCCGATGCCGTATCCATCCCCTACGGCGAGATCGCCGGCTTCCCGGTCCCCAGCGTGTCCGGCCATGCCGGGCGGCTGGTCGTGGGGCAACTCGGCGGGGTCGAGGTCGCCTGCATGCAGGGCCGCGTCCATGCCTATGAAGGCAACGGTTTCGACGCGCTGAAGACCGCGGTGCGGGCGCTGAAGCTGGCCGGCTGCGACACGCTGGTGCTGACCGCCGCCGTCGGTTCGCTCCGGCTGGAGGTCGGGCCGGGCCGGCTGATGGCGATCAGCGATCACCTGAACCTGCTGGGTTCCAACCCGCTGACCGGTCCGAACGACGAGGCCTTCGGCGAGCGCTTCCCCAGCATGACCGATGCCTGGGACCCGGACTTGCGCGACCTGCTGAAGGATGTCGCCGCCAGCCAGTCCATCGACTTGGCGGAGGGCATCTATGCCGCCTATCCCGGACCGTCCTTCGAGACGCCGGCCGAGGTACGGATGATGAAGCTGCTGGGCGCCGACGCGGTCGGCATGTCCACGGTGCCGGAATGCATCGTCGCGCGCCATTGCGGCCTGCGGGTCGTCGGCTGCGCCGTCGTCACCAATCTGGGCGTCGGGCTCGGCGACGGGCCCGTCGACCATCACCAGACCCTGACCGCCGCCTCGGCGGCAGCCGCCGACCTGGAGCGCCTGCTGGTCGGCTTCCTCGAACGCCTGCATGAGAAGGACGGGTCCCGGTCATGAAACTGTCTGCCGACCTGCAAAGCGCGCTCGATGCCAGCGCCAACGCCCCGTCCGACGCCGATCTGGCGCGCCGTGCCGTGGGCATGCTCGATCTCACCAGCCTGAACGGCGACGACAGCGACCGGGTGGTGCAGGATCTCTGCGCCCGCGCGGTCACCCCCGTGGGGCCGGTCGCCGCCGTCTGCGTCTGGGCGCGCTTCGTCCCCACCGCGCGCAGGGCGCTGGACGGCACGCCGGTAAAGGTCGCCACCGTGGTGAATTTCCCGACCGGCGAGGCCGATGCCTCCTCGGTTGCGGCGGAAACCCGGCGGGCCATCGCCGACGGCGCCGACGAGATCGACGTCGTGCTGCCCTACAAGGCCTTCATCGACGGCGCCCGCACCCAGCCGATGAATGTGGTGAAGGCCTGCCGCGAGGCTTGCGGCGACAAGGCCCTGATGAAGGTGATCCTGGAGTCGGGCGCCTTTCCCGATGCCGACCTGCTGGCCTGGGCGGCCCGCGACGCCATCGCCGCCGGTGCCGATTTCCTGAAGACCTCCACCGGCAAGACCCAGCCGGCCGCCACCCTGCCGGCGGCGGCGGTGATGCTCGAATGCATCTATGAATCGGGCAAGCCGGTCGGCTTCAAGGCGTCCGGCGGAATCCGCGACGCGGCGGAGGCGGCGCGCTATCTGGCGCTGGCCGACCATATCCTGGGCGATGGCTGGGCGACGCCGCAGACCTTCCGCTTCGGCGCCTCCAGCCTGCTCGACGCGCTCCTGGCCGCCGCCGGCCATGGCGAACGCGAGGGCGAGCGCGAACCGGCCCCGGCGGGAGGGTACTGAGGCATGCTTCCGCAGGAGATCGTCCGCGCCAAGCGCGACGGCCAGCCGTTGGACGACGCCACCATCCGGGACTTCGTGCGCGGCATCACCGACGGCCGCGTGTCGGAGGCCCAGGCGGCGGCCTTCGCCATGGCCGTCTTCTTCCGCGGCATGAGCCTGGACGAACGGGTGGCGCTGACCCGCGCCATGCGCGATTCGGGCACGGTGATGGAGTGGAAGTCGCTGGACCTGCCCGGTCCGGTGATCGACAAGCATTCCACCGGCGGCGTCGGCGACAAGGTCAGCCTGATCCTGGCGCCGATGCTGGCCGCCTGCGGCGGTTTCGTGCCGATGGTGTCGGGGCGCGGGCTCGGCCACACCGGCGGCACGCTCGACAAGTTCGAGAGCATCCCCGGCTATCGCGCCAAGCCCGACAACGACCTGCTGCGCCGGGTGGTGAAGCAGGTGGGTTGTGCCGTCATCGGCGCCACCGATGACATCGCCCCGGCCGACAAACGGCTCTACGCCATCCGCGACGTGACGGCGACGGTCGAATCGCTCGACCTCATCACCGCCTCGATCCTGTCGAAGAAGCTCGCCGCCGGGCTGGACGCGCTGGTGATGGACGTCAAGTTCGGCAGCGGCGCCTTCATGCAGCGGTTCGAAGACGCTGAGGCGCTGGCCGAGAGCATCGTCACCGTGTCGAAGGGCGCCGGCCTGCCGGCGGTCGCCCTGCTGACCGACATGAACGAGGTGCTTGGCCGCAGTGCCGGCAACGCGCTGGAGATGCGCGAATGCCTCGCCATCCTGCGCGGCGAACCGGCCGAAGCGCGGCTCTACGAGGTGACGGCGGCGCTGGCGGCGGAACTGCTGGCACTTGCCGGTCTGGCGCCGGACGCCGCGGCCGGGCGGGCCATGGCCGACCGCGCCATCGCCAGCGGTGCGGCGGCGGAGCGGTTCGCCCGCATGGTGGAGGCGTTGGGCGGGCCGGCCGACCTGTTGGAGCAGCCGGACCGCCATCTGGAAAGCGCGCCCATCGTCCGCCCGGTCTTTGCCGAGCGCAGCGGCTTCGTCGGCGCCATAGACACCCGCGGGGTCGGCATGGCGGTGGTGGCGCTGGGCGGCGGCCGGACCAAGACCACCGACGCCATCGACTTCGCGGTCGGCTTCGACGAGGTGGCCGGGTTGGGCGACGCGGTGGGCCCGACGGAACGTCCGCTGGCGATCCTGCACGCACGCACGGAAGCCCAGGCCGACGAGGCGGAACGCCGCCTGCGTGCGTCGGTCACGGTGAGCGAGACGGCACCGGTGCGTGGGCCGTTGATCGCGAAACGCTTGGGGTGAGATGCGCTTAACTCCTTCTCCCCCCTGGGGAGAAGGTTGGGATGAGGGGGTTCGGCGTAGCCGAAGAGATCCACGAAGTGGATCCCCCTCACCCTAACCCTCTCCCCGGGGGGGAGAGGGAAGCTGGTGCGGGAAAGTCGCGACTTACCGCCGGAACAGGAACTCGCGGCCGACCTTCACGCGGCGTTCGCCGTCATACTCGATGATGTCGGCGGTCGCGTAGGTCTCGGTCCAGCGTTCGGGCAGGTAGCTGCCGGTGCCGATCACGTCCACCGGGGCATTGGCCTCCGCCATCAGCCGGCACTTGGCCGGGCCGAAGCCGCTGCTGGCGACGATCTTCACGGCCGGGAAGCCGGCCTCGTCCAGCCGTTCGCGTACATAGTGGATCGCCGCGGCCGAAACGCCGGTGCCGATCAGGTAGCGCAGTTGCGTCTCGTCACGATAGCCGCGGATCGCATGCGGCGCGTGCCGCTCCAGCACGGCATAGGAGCCGGGCGGGTCCAGCCCCTCGACGAAACGGCCGCCGGGGGTATCGAGCCGCAGCGACAGCTTGCCCTGGGCGGCCAGTTGCGGGAAGCGGCGGCAGACCTCCAGCCCGTCGGTGATCTCGCGGCCGAAATAATCGACCAGGACGGTCAGCGGCAGGTCGGGGAAGGTCTCGTGGAACATCTCCGCCGCGCGCACGGTCGAACCGGCATAGCCGATCAGGGCGTGCGGCATGGTGCCCATGCCCCGGTCCTGCCCGAAATAGGAGGCGGTGGCGTCGGTGGCGTTGCCGACGAAGCCCTTGGCGCCGACCTTGCGCTTGGCCCGGTCGGATCCGACGGAGGCGGCATAGGCCATCATCTCCGCCATCTCCGTCCCGGCGCAATGGCGGGCGTCCATGGCCAGGAAGGCGACCTTGGGCAGGTCGGCGCACATGGTGAAGGCGTTGTAGGCCGCGACGCTGGCCGGTCCCAGCTTCTGCAGCAGGATCGTCTCGCAATCGACCAGATGGTAGAAGGAACCGGTGATGTACATGATCGGCTCGCCGGCGCCGACCCACTTGCCCTCAGGGTAGTTCAACTCGATCTGGAAGCTGGTGTTGCGTTCCCGCGCCACCGACTCCAGCCATTCCACCGCAAGGCGCGGGGCGCAGACCACCGGGCGCCGCATGAAGATGGCATAGGTGACGGTCTTGTCGCCGAACTTGCCCACTGCCTCCTTGGTGCGGCGGAAATAGGTGTCCGTCCAGTCGGGAACCGCGGCGGAGGACGGATGAAGGGCAGTCGGCCCGCTCCCGGTGGTCTGGATGCCGGCCGGCCGGATGCCTGCTGCCCGGCTGCCAACCGATCGGTTATCGCTGTCGCTCATACCCGTCACCCTCGCCTTCCGCCCCTGTCTGCGCCTGTGTGTGCGCATGGCTTTGCGGTACATCGTTATGGATGGTCCGGCCGCCGGGCAGGGCCAGCCGGCCGGTTGTGTTGGAATCCCAGCATTATACGCCCCAGGCAGGCGGGGGAAGAGGCTTCCCACCCTGTCAACCCTTGGCGGATGGCAGCGTTGCGTTTTTCGACGGGAATGATGTGCCGGTCCGCGGGAAAAACATCGAATGCTCGGAAAGGAAGTACGGCCATGGGGCAGTCGATCTTCCTCCATCCCCCAACAATCAAAGAAAAACCAGATAAAATACCTTTATTTGACCTACCACTTCCGCGCTTTTAGAGTTTTCGGACCGGTTCGGCGGCAACAACTCAGCAGGGCGGAATGACCAAGGCATCAGTCTCTGCCGAAGCCGGCCAAGGCAACCTGCCCGCCTTCGATGGAACCGGAAACCGG
Organism: Azospirillum sp. Sh1; assembly: GCF_008365135.1. Lineage (NCBI taxonomy): Bacteria > Pseudomonadati > Pseudomonadota > Alphaproteobacteria > Rhodospirillales > Azospirillaceae > Azospirillum > Azospirillum sp. Sh1. The sequence goes on from NZ_VTTK01000029.1 coordinate 61,361, forward strand.
ATCGTCCTGGCATTGCTGGGGCTGATGCTGGCCTTCGCCGGCGCCGGGATCGGCAGTGCGCTGCTGCTGCGTCCGGCCCCCGCCCAGGGCGCCTATTCCTCTGCCCGCATCATGGCGGCGCCGGCCGTCTATGCCGCTCTGCCCACCCTGACCGTCACGCTCAACGACGGCCGCCGGCTGCAGGAGCTGCGGCTGCGCGCCGTTTTGGAATTCGACCCGTCGACCCCGCTTGAAACAGTCACGCCGCATTTGCCGCGCATCGCCGATGCCATCGAACGGCGCCTGCTGGAGGTCGACCCCGCCGAACTGCGAGGGGCGGAGGGGCAGGTCTATGTCAAGGACGCGGTGCGCTACGTCGCCAACAAGACCATGCGTCCGCTGAAGCTTCGGCAAGTGCTGATCCAGGACATGCTGCTGCGCTGAGGGCGCGCTTCCCAACGCCTGCCCCGACCCCATATCCTGCCCGACCACATTCGTTAGTGGGTCAAAGGTCCAGTTGCGGAAGGAGACGGCCGTGGCCGAGTTCGATTTCGACCTCTTCACCATCGGGGCGGGGTCCGGGGGCGTCGCCGCCAGCCGGCGCGCGGCGTCCTACGGCGCCAGGGTGGCGATCTGCGAGGGAAGCCGCGTCGGCGGCACGTGCGTGATCCGCGGCTGCGTGCCGAAGAAGCTGCTGGTTTACGCCGCCCAGTTCCGCGACGGTTTCGAGGATTCCTGCGGCTATGGCTGGAACTCGCACACGCCGACCTTCGACTGGGAAACGCTGATCGCGCGCAAGGACCGCGAGATCGACCGGCTGAACGGCATCTACATCAACATGCTGAAGAACTCCGGCGTCACCCTGTATGAGGGGTTCGGCCGGATCGTCGACCGCCACACGGTGGAGGTCGACGGCAAGCGCTATACCGCCCGCAACATCCTGGTCGCCACCGGCGGCTGGCCGACGCTGCCGCAGGTCGAGGGGATGGAGCATGCCGCGACCTCCAACGAGGCGCTGCATCTGGAAACGCTGCCCCATTCCGTGCTGATCATCGGCGGCGGCTACATCGCCGTGGAGTTCGCCAGCATCTTCCGCGGTCTGGGCGCCGAAGTCACGCTGATGATCCGCGGCGACGACCTGCTGAACGGCTTCGACGACGACATCCGCATCGCCCTGGCGCAGGAAATGCGCAAGCGCGGCATCAACATCATCTCGCGCTGCAAGCCGGCGAAGCTGGAAAAAGGGCCCGGCGGCTATACGCTGACCGACCATATGGGCCGCGAGCATTCCGCCGGCCTGGTGATGGCCGCCACCGGCCGCCGGCCGAACACCAAGAATCTCGGCCTGGAAGAGGTCGGCATCACGCTGAACGAGGCCGGCGCGATCCCGGTCGACGAATGGTCGCGGACCTCCGTCGACAACATCTATGCCATCGGCGACGTCACCGACCGCATGGCGCTGACCCCCATCGCCATCGCCGAGGGCCGGGCGCTGGCCGAAACGCTGTTCAACGACAATCCGATGCACATCGGCTACGACAATGTGCCGACCGCGGTGTTCTCGCTGCCGCCGCTGGGCACCGTCGGCCTGACCGAGATGCAGGCCCGCGCCAAATACCCGCAGGTCGACATCTACAAGGCCGGCTTCCGCCCGATGAAGCACACCCTGTCCGGCCGTGACGAGCGGGTGCTGATGAAGCTGGTGGTGGACGGCAAAAGCCAGCGGGTGCTGGGTTGCCACATGATGGGCATGGACGCGCCGGAGATGATGCAGCCGATGGCCATCGCCATGAATTGCGGTGCCACCAAGCGCGACTTCGACCGCACCATCGCGCTGCACCCCTCCACCGCGGAAGAATTCGTGCTGATGCGTGAGAAAGCGGAGCCGGAAAAGAAAATCTGAACGGTCAACCGTACCAAAACGCAGTGGCTGGCTATCAGCGACGGGCCATGATCGGAGTTCTCCGCTCATGGCCCCATTATATTCCGGTGCAAGGACCGGAAATCCCTGGACCTACCCCGATTGTAGTACCTACCATGGTGGTACGAACAATTTTCCCAGGGAATGACTGTGAACATGCGCGGAATTTTTGCTGCGGCTGCCTGCGTTGCGGCATTCGCCTCGATCGGTACTGCCCACGCTCAGACCAAGATCGGCGTGTGGGACGTCAAGATCGATAAGGACTGCGCCATCAGCCAGGAATGGAAGACCGATTCGAAGGACACCGCCGCCATCGCTCTGGCCTATACGAACAAAGGCCAAGCCATGGTGCTGATCTTCAGCGATTCCGGCTGGAAGCTGAAGGAGAAGGAAGACCTCACCATCTCCCTGTCGGTCGATAAGAAGTGGAGCGACAAGGTCCCGGGTGCCGCCATCGACAAGACGATGGCCGTCGTCGGCATTCCGGCCACCTCGAAGGCGATCGATGCCCTGATGAACGGCCGCGAACTCTACATGGAAATCGACGGCAAGAGCGACGATTACGCCTACACCTATTACCTGGACGACACCCGCAAGGCGATTTCCGCCCTGGAAGCCTGTCGCGCCCAGGCTCAGTAACCAGCGGCGACGGCAGCGGGGGGGCCCCATCACCGCGGGCGCCCCGCTGTCCCGGTCAGACCTGCACGGAAGGCAATATTTCCGGCCAGCGCCAGGACCCGTCCGTCATAACTCTCCGAAACAGGCACTTCTCCTGGAACGCTTCTAAAGATCCTCGGTTGAGGGCATGGAGCGATCCGGTCCGGACCCGGTCGCACCGATCCGCGGCCCCTGCAAAGCGGGCCATATGACGCAGGAGGAGTCTCTCGCATGTTCATGCACAACAAAAAGCTCATGTACACGGTCCGCGTGTCTGAGCCGAACCCGGTGCTCGCCAGCTTGATGCTGGAGCAGTTCGGCGGCCCGCAGGGCGAACTGGCCGCGGCCATGCGCTATTTCACCCAGGGTCTGGCCGATGAGGATCCGGGCCGCAAGGACATGCTGATCGACATCGCGACCGAGGAGTTGAGCCACCTCGAAATCATCGGCTCCATCGTCGCCATGCTGACCAAGGGCGCCAAGGGCAAGCTGGCCGAAGGTGCGGAGGCGACCACCGACCTCTATGCCAATATCACCCAGGGCAACGGCAGCCATACCCTGTCGCTGCTGTATGGCGGCGGGCCGGCCCTGGTGAATTCGGCCGGGCAGCTGTGGACCGGCGGCTATATCGACAGCATCGGCGAGCCGACGGCCGATCTGCGCTCCAACGTCGCGGCGGAAGCGCGCGCCAAGATCATCTATGAGCGGCTGATCAACGTCACCGACGACCCGGGCGTGAAGGATGCGCTGGGCTTCCTGATGACCCGCGAGATCGCCCACCAGAAGAGCTTCGAAAAGGCGCTCTACGCCATCGACAACAACTTCCCGCCGGGCAAGCTGCCGGGCAAGCCGGAATACACCGACAAGTATTACAACACGAGCCAGGGCGAAGGCGACATGCGCGGCCCCTGGAACCAGGGCGCCCAGTGGGACTTCGTCGACGTCAAGATGGGCGACGCTCCGGTCAACGGCGGCGACGGCAACCCGACGGTCAAGCTCGCCGCGTCGGAACTGGCGGCGGTCAACGCCGTGGCCGCCCGCACCATGTCGAAGCCGGACTCCGACCCGACCACCGGCGCCGACCTGGGCGCCGGGCCGGGCGCCGGCAAGACCAAGACGACCGCCGGCGAACGCTAAGCTCCTCCGGCATCGCCGTCCCCGTCGCCGTCCCCGTCATTCATTGTGCGGGGACGGCGGCCTCTTCCTCGCGGCGGTGCAGGCCCATCAGCCAGACCAGCAGGCACAGCGCCGGCACAGCGCCCGCCATCGACAGCAGGAAGAAGCTGACCCAGTCCATCCGCTCTGCCAGCCAGCCGGACGAGGCGCCGAACAGGTCGCCGCCCAGCTTGTACAGGCTGGACAGCAGCGCATATTGCGTCGCGGTGTAGGCGACGTTGCACAGACTGGACAGATAGGCGACGAAGGCCGCGGTCGCGATCCCGGCGCAGACATTCTCCACCGCCACCGTCATCGCCAGGGTCGACACGTCGTTGCCATTCCAGGCCAGCACGACATAGCCCAGGTTCGACACCATCTGCAGGATGCCGCCGATCATCAGGCCGCGCAGAACCCCGACCTTGCCCACCAGCAACCCTCCCAGCAGCCCGCCGGCGATGGTCGCCCACAGCCCGAACAACTTGCTGACGTTGGCGATCTCCACCTTGGTGAAGCCCAGGCTGATGTAGAAGGTCGAGGACATCTGGCCGGCCAGCACCTCCCCCAGCTTGTAGCTGGCGATGAAGGCAAGGATCACCACCCAGCCGCGCCGCTCCATGAACTGGGCGAAGGGCGCCACCACCGCCCCGTAAATCCAGGCGAGCACGACGGCGCTGCGGCCCGACAGATGCGGCCGGTGGCCGAGCCATTCGGCGATCAGCTTTTCACGGGCGCTGGGCGGCGGCTCCTTCGGCTCGCGGCACAGCAGGATGGTGGCCATGCCGACCAGAACCAGCGCCGCCATCACCTCGTAGGCCGTGCGCCAGCCATGGTACTGCGCGATGTAGAGCGCGCCCGCCCCCGCCGCCATCATGCCGAAGCGATAGCCCAGCACCAGCACCGCGGCACCGGCGGCCTGCTGATGCTCCTCCAGCACCTCGACGCGATAGGCATCGACCACGATGTCCTGACTGGCCGAGCAGAAGGCGACCAGCACGGCGCACATCGCCGTCCACCACAGGTCCTGCCCCGGATCGGTGGTGCCCAGCCCCAGCAGCGCCGCGATCAGCGCCGCCTGTGCCGTCAGCGCCCAGCCGCGCCGCCGCCCGAACAGCCGCGTCATCACCGGCAGCCGCAGCCGGTCGATCAGCGGCGCCCACAGGAACTTCAGCGCATAGGGCATGGTGACCAGCGCGAACAGCCCGATATTGGTGCGGCTGACGCCCTGTTCGGTCAGCCAGACATTCAGCGTGGCGCCGGTCAGCGCCAGCGGCAGCCCTTCGGAGAAGCCCAGGAACAGGATCGCCAGCACGCGCGGGTCGCGGTAGACCCCCAGGGCCTGCGCCCAGGAGGACAGGCGCTTTGCCCGCCAGGATGTCGCTTTCACCGGGGAGGCTCCTCTCGGGCGTGGTCGGTTTCCCCCGATGTATACTGTCCGCGGGCGCAGGCCGCCAGCGACCCTTATATATCGGGGGTCGGGGGGAAGGCGGGGCGAAGTTCTTTTCATCTGAAATCACCCATGGTGGCAGGCGACCTGTCCCAATGGCACAGCATTGCCGGCAGGCGGGCCTAAACTGTGGAAAAGTTACCGCGAGTCGCGCTATAGAGTACCCCCCACGGGTTTCGCCGCCGGTCGTTCGCCGCCCGCCCGGCCCCCGTTCCGCAATCGTCAAGGAAGAGCAGGCGCGTCATGGTCGAGCGTTGGACACCCGCCAGTTGGAAGACGAAACCGGCGAAGCAGTTGCCGACTTATCCCGACCAGTCCAAGGTCGAGGCGGTCGAACAGCGTCTGTCCTCCTATCCGCCGCTCGTCTTCGCCGGCGAGGCCCGCCGGCTGAAGGCCAAGCTGGCCGAGGCCGCCGCCGGCCAGGCCTTCCTGCTGCAGGGCGGCGACTGCGCCGAGAGCTTCGCCGAATTCCACCCCAACAACATCCGCGACACCTTCCGCGTCCTGCTGCAGATGGCCGTGGTGCTGACCTTCGGCGCCTCGATTCCGGTCATCAAGGTCGGCCGCATGGCCGGCCAGTTCGCCAAGCCGCGTTCGGCGGACATGGAGACGATCGACGGGGTCGAGCTGCCGTCCTACCGCGGCGACATCATCAACGGCTTCGATTTCACCAGTGACGCCCGCGTTCCCGATCCGGAACGCATGATGCAGGCCTACACCCAGGCCGCCGCGACGCTGAACCTGCTGCGCGCCTTCGCCCAGGGCGGCTACGCCGACCTGCACAAGGTCCATCAGTGGACGCTGAGCTTCGTCGAGAAGTCGCCGGCCGGTGAGCATTTCCAGGAACTGGCCAACCGCCTGGACGAGACGCTGGCCTTCATGGCCGCCTGCGGCATCACCGCGGAGACCACGCCGCAGCTGCGCGAGACCGACTTCTTCACCAGCCACGAGGCGCTGCTGCTGCCGTTCGAGCAGGCACTGACCCGCGTCGACAGCACCACCGGCGACTGGTACGACGTGTCGGCCCACATGCTGTGGATCGGCGACCGCACCCGCCAGCCCGACGGCGCCCATGTCGAGTTCCTGCGCGGCGTGAAGAACCCGATCGGCCTCAAGTGCGGCCCGACCACCGACCCGGACGAGCTGATCCGCCTGATCGACATCCTGAACCCGACCAACGAGGCCGGGCGCCTGACGCTGATCGTGCGCATGGGCTCCGACAAGGTGGCGGAGAAGTTCCCGCCGCTGCTTCGCAAGGTCCAGCGCGAGGGCCGCACCGTTGTGTGGTCCTGCGACCCGATGCACGGCAACACGGTCAAGTCGACCACCGGCTACAAGACCCGTCCGGTCGAGCGGGTGCTGGCCGAGGCGCGCGGCTTCTTCGAGGTGCACCAGGCCGAAGGCACCCATGCCGGCGGCGTGCATTTCGAGCTGACCGGCCAGGACGTGACGGAGTGCACGGGCGGCGCCCAGGCGATCACCGATCACAATCTGGCGCTGCGTTACCACACCGCCTGCGATCCGCGCCTGAACGCCAGCCAGTCGCTGGAACTGGCCTTCCTGCTGTCGGAAAAGCTGAAGGAAGGCCGCCAAACCCGCGAGGCTCAGCGCCGCGCCGCGATGGCTGCGGAATAACCAGCTGCGAAAAGCAAATCGGGGGGCGCTTTGGCGCCCCCCTTTTTCATGCCCCGATTACCGTTCGATTTCCTTGTTCCAGCGCTGGTTCCAGTCCGGGCGCTTCTCGTTGATGACGTCCCAGTCCACCGTGACGGCGTTCTTCATGTAACCCTGGAACTTGTTCATCTCGTCGGCGACATCGGCCGGCGCCGTGACTTTGGTGTTGGACGGAATCTGCGCGCCGTACTGCAGGGCAGCGAGCTGCGCCTCCGGACCCAGCAGATAGGCGGCCAGCTTCTGCGCGGCCTCGTTGTCCGGGTTCTTGGCGACGACGCATTCGCCGACCATCAGCACGACCGAGCCTTCCTTCGGCTGGGCATATTCCACCGGGATGCCCTTGGCCTTCAGGCTGCCGACGCCGGTCGGGGTCAGCGGGAAGATGGCCGCTTCGTTGGTCTGCACCATCTCGGCGATCTTGGCGGAGCTGGGGATGTATTCCAGCACGTTCGGGCCGATGGTCTTGCGCCAGGTGGTGAAGCCCGGATCGACGTTGGCCTCGGTGCCGCCCTTGATGCGGTTGTACATCAGGAAGGCATGCAGGCCGAAGGAGCTGCTGGCGGCCGACTGGACGACGACCTTGCCCTTGTATTTGGGGTCGGCCAGATCCATCCAGCTGGTCGGCGGCGCCCAGCCCTTCTCGTCGAACATCGCCTTGTTATAGGCCAGCCCGGTCATGCCCATGTTGACGCCGACCGCCATGTCGCCCTTCATGCGCGACGACGGGTAGACGTCGTTCAGCACCGGCGAGCTGTCCATCTTCTGGCACAGGCCCATGCCGATGGCCCGGTACATCAGTCCGTCGTCCAGGAAGACGACGTGCATCTGCGGATTGTCCTTCTGCGCCTGCAGCTTGGCCAGGATGTCGGACGAGGTGCCGGGGACCACCACCACCTTGATGCCGGTCGCCTTCTCGAAGGCGGGGAAGACATGCTCGGTGTAGGTCTTCTCCATCGTGCCGCCGTTCATGCCGATATAGACCGTCTTGGTCTGGGCGGCGGCGGGGGTGGAGAGCGCGGCGGCCGCCGTGATGGCAACCGTGGCGAGACCGGTGAGCGACAGGTTACGCAAGCTCGGCATGCATGTCCTCCATTGGGCCAAAGTGGGTGAAGTCTTTAAGCGGTTGGTGCAAAGCGGTCGATGCGGAAGGGCTCCAGCGGCATCGGCGTCTCGCCGCTGGTGACCAGTTCGGCCAGCGTCTGGCCGACGCCGGGACCGATCTGGAAACCGGCGCCGGAGAAGCCGAAGGCATGGAACAGGCCGGGGGTGGTGCGGCTGGGGCCGATGACCGGGTTGCGGTCGGGCGTGTAGCCCTCCACCCCGGTCCAGCAGCGGATGACGTGGGCGTGGCGCAGTTGGGGAAACAGCTCCGCCGCGTCGCGCATCAGGGTCAGTACGGCGTCGCGCTGCGGCCGGGCGCGGTCGGCATCCAGCGCGAAGCCGCGCCCGCCGCCGACAACCATGTTGCCGCGCGGCACCTGCCGGCCATAGACGCCGCCGCCCTCCACCCCGATGTTGACGTCGAGGAAGCGGGGCAGCGGCTCCGTCACCGCCATGTTGGGGTGGAGCGATTCCAGCGGCACCGGCTCGCCGAACGCCTCCGCCACCCGCCGGGACCAGGCGCCGGCGGTGTTCAGCAGGTAGCGGGCGCGGACTTCCAACGCGTCGCCGCTCAGCAGGACAAAGCGGTCGCCGTCCTTTTCAACACGGTCGACCGACGTCTGCTCGCGCACCACTGCGCCCAACTTGGCCGCTGCGCGGGCGAAGGCGGGGGAGACGAGGCGCGGATTGGCGTGGCCATCCTCCGGGCAGAGCGACCCGCCGAGCGCACGGTCGCCCAGCGCCGGCCAGCGACGGCGGAACTCCTCGCCCGTGATGATCTCCAGCCCGAGGCCGAAACCCTGGCTGCGCTCGCGGTAGGCGATCAGCGACTCCAGATCGGCGTCGCTGCGCGCCAGCTTCAGATGGCCGGAGCGGATGTACTCGGCGTCGGTGCCCAGCAGTTCCGGCAGCCGGCCCCAGATGGCGTGGGCGCGCTGGGACAGCGGCAGTTGCTCCAGCGGGCGGCCCTGGCGGCGCACGCCGCCGAAATTGACGCCGCTCGCCTTGGCGCCGCACCAGTCGCGCTCCAGCAGGGTGACCGACAGGCCGGCCTGCCGCAGGAACAGCGCCGCCGCCCCGCCGACGATCCCGCCGCCGACGATGGCGACATCGCACTCGATCCGTTCCCGCATCACGCGACCTCCCGCCGCTCGGCACCGGCGGAAACCGGCAGCGGCTTGATCGGCGGCTGCGCCCGCAGGCGCCCCACCCCGTCAGGACCGGTGCCGAGCGTGCGGGACAGCAGTTCCGCCGTGGTGGCGCCGCACATGCGGCCCTGGCAGCGGCCCATGCCGGCGCGGGTCAACGCCTTGGCGCGGTTCATCTCGCGGGCCTGTCCGCTGCGGGCGACCTCGCGCACCGCACCGGCGGTGATGCCTTCGCAGCGGCAGATCATCGTGTCGTCGGCAATGGCGTCGGCCCAGTCCGCTGGAAAGGGGAAGGCCGCCGACAGGCTGCGGCGGAAGGCGGCGATGCGGGCGAGCCGGCCGTCCAGCTCCTTCACCCGTGCGGCCTCGACCGGCCGGCCGAGATCCTCCAGCAGGGCCAGCGCCGCGCGCTCCCCCGCCAGTTCCGCCGCATCGGCACCGGCGATGCCGCTGCCGTCGCCGGCCAGATAGACGCCGGGAACCGAGCTGCGCCCTGCCCCGTCACGCTCCGGCAGCCACGCCCGGTCGGCCTCGTCGAAGCGGAAGCGGCAGCCGGCGAGGTCGGCCAATTGGGTTTCCGACCGCAGGCCAAGCCCGAAGGCGACGGCATCGCAGCCTGTGCGCTGTTCCTGACCGCGCGCATCGCGCCAGACCAGCGCATCGACCCGCTCCGCCCCCTCGGCGCGCACCGGGCGCACGCCGTTGTGGATCGGCACGCCATGGGCGCGCAGCCAGCCGACGAACAGCAGCCCCTTCGCCAGCGTCGCCGGATCGCGCAGCATGCCGGCGGTGGCGCGGGCCTGGACGGCGAAGGGCGTGGTGTCGAACACCCCAGCCACCTCCACCCCGGCCTTCAGATACTGGTAGGCGACCAGATAGAGCAACGGCCCGGTGCCGAGGAAAGCGACCCGCCGGCCGATGGCGCAGCCCTGGAACTTCAGCGCCACCTGCGACCCGCCGAGCGTGAAGACGCCGGGCAGCGTCCAGCCGGGGAAGGGCAGCACGCGGTCGGTCGCCCCCGTCGCCAGGATCAGATGGCTGAAGGGCAGAGTTTCGCTAGCGCCGTCCGACAAAAGGTCGAGCGCGCCGGCTTCGCAGTTCCACACCAGTGTGCGCGGGCGGTAATCCACCCGGTCACGGATGGCGGCCATGGCGCGGTGGACCGCATCGGCCTTGCCCGCCTCGAAGCCATAGAGCGCCTTCTTCGGCCGGGTGAAGCCGCCATCCGGTGGCTGGCGATAGATCTGGCCGCCCCAACGCGCCGCCTCGTCGACCACCACCGGACGCAGTCCGGCGGCGACCAGCCGCTCCGCGGCGCGGATGCCGGCCGGCCCCGCGCCGACAATGACGGGAGGGAGAACTTCGCTCACGACGTCCACTCCCCGCCGCTCAGCAGCCGCATGCCGTCGGCGATGAAGGTGCCGCAGGCGCGCAGGCGCTCGCCCTCCTCCGTCCGCACCCAGCAATCCTGGCAGGCGCCCATCATGCAGAATCCGGCGCGCGGGCTGTCGGCGAACTCCGTCCGGCGCAGCCGCTCGGCATTGGTGAGCATTGCGGTCATGACGGTGTCGCCCTCCAGCGCCTCCACCGGGCGCCCGTCGAGGGTAAAGCGGACCACGCGCCGGCCCTGTTCGGCCACACGCTGCAGCAAAGCCATGATGACTGGTCTCCGAAGAGAAAGGACGGCCGGAACGGATGCTCAGTGCTGGCCGACCAGGATGCGGTCCAACCCATAGACGCGGTCGAGCAGAAGAACGGCGACCGCGGTGATGCCGATGATCAGCGCCGACACCGCCGCCATCATCGGGTCGATCGATTCGGTGGCGTACATGTACATCCGCACCGGCAGCGTCACGGTGGACGGCGAGGTGATGAAGATGGACATGGTCAGCTCGTCGAAGCTGTTGATGAAGGCGATCAGCCAGCCGCCGGTCACGCCGGGCAGGATCATCGGCAGGGTGACGCGGCGGAACACGGTGGCCTCGCTGGCGCCCAGCGAGAAGGCGGCCTGCTCCACGCTGCGGTCGAAGCCGGAAATCGCGGCGATCAGCAGGCGCATGACATAGGGCGTGACGATCACGATGTGCGCCGCCACCAGCCAGCCGAAGCTGCCCGTCGCGCCGACGATGGCGAACAGCCGCAGCATGGCGACGCCCAGCACCAGATGCGGGATGATCAGCGGCGACAGGAACAGTGCATTGAGGAAGCCGCGGCCGGGAAACTCCCAGCGCGTGATGGCGAGGGAGGCCGGCACCGCCAGCACCACGGCCATCGTCGCCGACAGCACGGCCAGCCACAGGCTGTTCCAGAAGGACTGGACGAAGTCCGGGTGGTGGAACACCGCATCGAACCAGCGCAGCGAGAAACCCCTGGTCGGCAGCGACAGCGTGTTCTCGGGCGTGAAGGCGACGAGGCAGACGATGGCCAGCGGCGCCAGCATGAAGATGACGACTGCCGTATGGAAGATCAGGGCGACGGGTCCGTTGCGGGTCATGGCATCCTCACCCCAGCCGGCGGCGGTAATGGCCTTCCACCAGACGGTGGTAGGTCAGCATGACGATCAGGTTGGCGATCAGCAGAAGGGCGGCGACCGCGGCACCCATCGGCCAGTTCAGGTCGCTGAGATACTGGTCGTAGACCACCGTCGCGACCATCTTCAGCCGCCGTCCGCCGAGCAGGCCGGGGATGGCGAAGGCGCTGGCGCTGAGACCAAAGACGATCAGGCTTCCCGACAGGATGCCGGGCAGGATCTGCGGCGCCACCACGCGGACGATGGCCGTGCCGCGCGAGGCGCCGAAGGACAGCGCCGCCTGCTCCACCGCCGGATCGAGCTTCTGCAGCGAGGTCCAGACCGGGATGACCATGAAGGGCAGCATGACGTGGACCAGCGCCACGATCACCGTGCCTTCGGTGTAGAGCAGCCGCATGCGGCCGATGCCGAACGCCATCAGCGCGGCGTTCACCGGCCCTTCCGGCCCCAGCAGCATGCTCCAGCCGAAGGCGCGCACGACCACCGAGACCAGCAGCGGCGCCAGGATCACCAGCAGGAAGATCGACCGCCAGGGGTTGCTCATCCGGCTGAGGATGTAAGCCTCCGGCACGCCGACCACCACGCAGATGGCGGTCGCCAGCGCCGAAATCCGGAAGGTGCGCAGGAAGATTTCCAGGTAATACTCGTCGGTCAGGACCGACAGGTAATGCTCCAGCGTGAAGCCGCCGGTGCGCCCGGTCGCATAGTCGAACTGGTTGAAGGACAACAGCGCCGTCAGGAACAGCGGGATCAGCACCAGTGCTGCGAACAGCAATGCCGCCGGTGCCGACAGGAACAGCGGCGCGGTGGGGAAACGGCGCTCATGCGTCTCGTCGCTGGACGCGGCGGGCGCTGCTTCGGGAACGGCGGCGCTCATCCCGTCACCTCAAGCGCCACATCCGGCGCCTCCGCCATGGCGCCGCGATGGACGCGCACGACCGACGGCGACCATTCCAGCCCAACCGTCGCGCCCGGCTCCGCCGGGGTGGAACCGTCGTTCGGCGTCACCACCATCAGCGTGCCGAGCGGCCCGTCGATGTGATAGAGCCACTGGCTGCCCAGGAAGAAGCGGTCGGCGACGCGACCGGTCAGCAGCCCGTCCGTTGGGACGGTCAGGTGCAGCTTCTCCGGCCGGATGCACAGCGTCACCGTTTCGCCCACCGACAGGCCGGCGGCTTCGACCGGCACGGCGATACCGGCCAAAGACACCGTGGCGCCGGCGCCGGTCGCGGTGACGACCTTGCCCGGCAGCAGGTTGGTCTTGCCGACGAAGCGGGAGATGAACTCCGTCTCCGGATGCTCGTAGATGCGATAGGGCTGGTCGATCTGGGTGATGCGCCCGGCCTCCATCACCACGACGCGGTCGCTGATCGAGAAGGCTTCCGCCTGATCGTGGGTGACCATGACGGTGGTGGTGCCGACCTTGCGCTGAATCTCGCGCAGTTCGAACTGCATCGCCTCGCGCAGCTTGGCGTCCAGGTTCGACAGCGGCTCGTCCAGCAAAAGCACCGGCGGGCGGATCACCAGGGCTCTCGCCAGGGCCACGCGCTGCCGCTGGCCGCCCGACAGCTCGCGCGGGTAGCGCTTGGCATAGGGGGACAGGTGGACCAGCGACAGCGCCTCTTCGACGCGGGGCTTGCGCTCGCCCTTGGGCACGCGCTGCATCTCCAGCCCGAAGCTGACATTGTCGAACACGGTCATGTGCGGGAACAGCGCGTAGCTCTGGAACACGATGCCCAGCCCGCGGCTGTTCGCCTTGGCCCGCGTGATGTCGCGCCCGTCCAGCCGGATCGTGCCGGCCGACGGTTCGACGAAACCGGCGATCATCTGCAGGGTCGTGGTCTTGCCGCAGCCCGAGGGGCCGAGCAGAGAGACGAACTCCCCCTTCTCCACCGACAGCGAGACATCGCCGACCGCGGTCAGCGGGCCGTAACGCTTGGTGATGTTTTTCAATTCGAGGAACGACACGGGGGGAATTCTCCCTCTTGCGACAATTGGCCTCGGTCTCCGGGCCTCACCTGTTGCCCCGATGGTTCCGCCGCACCCCCGGTCGCGTCAATCCGCTTTTTCCATGGACAGAAAAGATTTTGCAAAAGCTTCCGATATGCGGAATAGATGGGGCAGCCAACATCACCGATTTTCAGGAAGAGGCTGGAAATGAGCGCCGACACCCGCAGCAAGCCCAACAAGGGTTCCGGTGGCGAAAATGCCGGCACCGAAGAGGCGGGCGGCAAATCCAGCCTGCAACGCGGGTTGGCGATCCTGCGCCTGCTGGCCTCCTCCAACGAAACGGGGGCGCGGCTGACCGACATCTCGCGCGCGCTCGACCTTACCCCGCCGACCGTCCACCGCCTGCTGAAGATCCTGGTGGAGGAGGGGATGGCGGAGGCCGACAAGGCGACCAAGCGCTATCGGCTGGGCATCGACCTGTTCGGTCTGGCGGCCCAGGCCGGCAACCCGAACAACCTGCGCGACATCTGCCGGCCGATCCTGCTTCGGCTGTCGGCGACCCTGCGCGACACCATTTTCCTGCTGGTGCGCAGCGGCTTCGACGCCGTGTGCCTGGACCGCAGCGAGGGTCCCTTCCCCATCCGCTCCTTCACCGGCGACATCGGCGGCCGGGTGACGCTGGGCGTCGGCCAGGGCAGCCTCGCCATCATGGCCTTCCTGCATGAGGAGGAGCGGGAGGAGGTGATCCGCTTCAACCTGCCGCGCATGCAGGGCGTGGGCATCATCGACGAGGTGTATCTGCGCACGGAGATCGCACGGGTGCGCGATCTCGGCTATGCCAGCCGTTCCACCGGCCTGCTGCCGGGCATGTCGGGCGTGGCGGTGCCGGTACTGGACCGCGACGGCCATGCAGTGGCCGCGCTCAGCGTCGGCACGATCAGCGAGCGGCTGAACGAAGAGCGTTTGCCGGTGGTGGTCGACATCCTGAAGCGCGAATCCGCCGCCATCAGCCGCCAGTTGAACCCGTTCGATCCCGTCCTCCGCCGTCCCGCCGCTATTCTGGGCGGCGGCCCGGCATGAAGGGCGTCAGGAAGGCCGACCTGCCGACCAAGACCTGCCCGGTCTGCGAACGCCCCTTCACTTGGCGCAAGAAGTGGGAGCGGGTGTGGGACGAGGTGAAATACTGCTCCGACCGCTGCCGGGGGGAGGCTCGGGGGCGCGGTGAACGGCCGAAGGACGCGACGCCGCGATCCTGACCGAACCGCCAACAAGAGTTGCCCTTTTTTCAATCACATGCCAGCATTCTGGCCTACCGGATTACCGCGTCCGCAAGGCGGGCGGCGGTTCCGGCGGATGGCATTCCCGTTGCACTTGCATGCGCGGCCCGCAGGGGTTCATGGATCGTGGAAGCATTCCCGAGTATTCATGCTCCCTGCGGGCCAGCCGCCCTGCTGCCAGCGATATGCAGCCAACGATACTCAGCGACGAAGGGGACTCAAACGATGTCGGTTCGGGGGATGGGGGATCGGGCGATGACGGTTTCGGGGAAGACGGCCTGGGGAATGACGCGCCGTGCGGTGCTGTGCGGCGCCGCCGCGGTGGCCTTCGCGGTGGCTGCCGGCGGCTCCCTGCCGGCATTCGCACAGAGCAAGCTGAAGGTCGCCGGCATCTACACCGTGCCGATCGAGCAACAGTGGGTCAGCCGCATCCATGTCGCGCTGAAGGCCGCCGCCGACCGCGGCGACATCGACTATGTCTGGGCCGAGTCGGTCGCCAACACCGACTATGAGCGCGTGATGCGCCAGTATGCCGAGGCCGGCCAGCAGCTTGTCTTCGGCGAGGTGTTCGGGGTGGAGCGCGCCGCCCGCGCCGTCGCCAAGGACTATCCGAAGACCGCCTTCGTTATGGGCTCCAGCTTCAAGCCGCAGGAGCCGAACTTCTCGGTCTTCGACAACTACATCCAGGAACCCGCCTACCTGTCCGGCATGGTCGCCGGCGGCATGACCAAGTCGAACATGATCGGCATGGTCGGCGGCTATCCGATCCCCGAGGTCAACCGCCTGATGAACGCCTTCATGGAGGGCGCCAAGGAGGTCAACCCGCAGGTCAAGTTCTCCGTCAGCTTCATCGGCTCCTGGTTCGACCCGCCGAAGGCCAAGGAAGCCGCCTTCGCCATGATCGACCGCGGCGCCGATGTGATGTACGCCGAGCGCTTCGGCGTGTCCGACGCTGCCAAGGAGCGCAAGGTTCTGGCCATCGGCAACGTCATCGACACCCAGCCGCAATATCCGGACACCGTCGTCGCCAGCGCCCTGTGGCACATGGAGCCGTCGGTGGAGCGCGCCATCGCCGCGGTGAAGGCCGGCAGCTACAAGGCGGAGGATTACGGTCCCTACAGCATGATGGCGCACAAGGGCTCCAGCCTGGCGCCGCTCGGCACCTTCGAGTCGAAGGTTCCCGACGCCATCAAGGCGAAGGTGACGGAGCGCGAGCAGCAGATCCGCGACGGCAAGTTCACCGTGAAGGTCAACGACGCCGAGCCGAAGTCGACGATGTGACGCCCGGCGCATCCCCGATGTCATCACCCGTGAAAGGCGGGCCGGAGGTCGTCCTCCGGCTCGCCGGCATCTCCAAGCGGTTCGGCCCGCTGCTCGCCAACGACGGCATCTCGCTGACGCTCCGCGCCGGCGAGGTGCTGGCCCTGCTGGGTGAGAATGGCGCCGGCAAGACCACCCTGATGAACATCCTCTTCGGCCATTACGTCGCCGACGAGGGGACCATCGAGGCGTTCGGCCGCCCCCTGCCGCCGGGCTCGCCCCGCGCCGCGCTGGAGGCCGGCATCGGCATGGTCCACCAGCATTTCACGTTGGCGGACAATCTGTCGGTGCTGGACAACATCGCGGTCGGGACCGAATCGCTGTGGCGCTTGCGCTCCGACCGGGGAGCCACCCGACGCCGACTGCTCGACCTTTCCCAGCGCTTCGGGCTGGAGGTGCGGCCGGACGCGCTGGTCGGTGACCTATCGGTCGGCGAGCGCCAGCGGGTGGAGATCCTGAAGGCGCTCTACCGCGACGCCCGCATCCTGATCCTGGACGAGCCGACCGCGGTGCTGACGCCGCAGGAATCGGCCGGGCTGTTCGAAACGCTGCGCCGGCTGACCGCCGACGGGCTGGCCGTCGTCTTCATCAGCCACAAGATGAACGAGGTCTTCGCCGCCAGCGACACCGTCGCCGTTCTGCGCGCCGGCAAGCTGGTCGCCACCCACGCCACCGCCTCCACCGACCGAGCCAAGCTGGCCGAGCTGATGGTCGGCCGCAGTGTCAAGCCGCCGGCCCCAACCCCGCTCAGCCCCGGCGAGCCGGTGCTGGAACTGGCGGGCGTCACCGTCGCATCGGACCATGGCCGTCCGCTGCTGGACGGGGTGGATCTGACGGTGCGGCGCCATCAGGTGGTCGGCATCGCCGGCGTGTCCGGCAACGGCCAGACCGCGCTGGCCGAACTGGTCAGCGGCCTGATCCGTCCCGACTCCGGCAGGCTGTCGCTGAAGGGCAGCGTGGTGGAGCATGGCGACCCCGCCGACATGGTCCGGCGCGGCGTCGCCCGCATCCCGGAGGACCGGCACAGCGCCGGTCTCGTCGGCGCCATGGCGGTGTGGGAGAACCTGATCGCCGAGCGCTATCACGATTCCGCCTTTTCCCGTTTCGGCGTGCTGCGACGCGCTGCGGCGCGGAGCTATGCCCGCAAGGTGATCGAGGAGTTCGACGTCCGCTGCCCCGGTCCCGATGCCCGCACGCAGCTGCTGTCGGGCGGCAACATGCAGAAGCTGATCCTGGGCCGGACGCTGGCCCATGGGCCGGACCTGATCCTGGCGAGCCAGCCGACGCGCGGGCTCGACATCGGCGCGGTGTCCTACGTCCACAGCCGCCTGCTCGACGCCCGTGCCGCCGGGGCCGGCATCCTGCTGATCTCCGAGGATCTGGACGAAATCCTGGCGCTGGCCGATTGCGTCACCGTCGCCTATCACGGGCGCCTCACCCCGCTTCTGCCGCATGACCGCGTGTCGGTCAGCCAACTCGGCCTGCTGATGGCCGGGCATTGGGACGTTTTGCGCGACATTCTGCCGGAGACTGTTGATGCGGCTTGAACCGCGCACCGATACCCCGTTCGCCCTGCGGCTGCTGGCGCCGGTGGGCGCCGTGGCGGCGGCGCTGGCGCTTTGCGCCCTGCTGGTCGCCTGGACCGGCGCCCCGGTCCTGCGCGCCTATGGGCTGCTGTTCGAGGGAGCGGTCGGTTCACGCTTCGCCCTGACCGAGACGCTGACCCGCGCCACCCCGCTGATCCTGACCGGGCTTGCCGCCGCCGTTGCCTTCCGCGCCAAGCTGTGGAACATCGGGGCGGAGGGCCAGCTCTACATGGGCGCTTTGGCCGCCGTGGTGGTCGGCGGCGGCATGCTCGACCTGCCGGCCTGGGCGCTGATCCCGCTGGCGATGTTCGCCGGCATGGCGGCGGGCGGCGTCACCCTGCTCGGCCCCGCCGTGCTGAAGGTCCGCTTCGGCGTCGACGAGGTGGTGACCACCCTCCTGCTGAACTTCGTCGTGCTGCTGCTGGTGTCGCTGCTGCTGGAAGGGGCCCTGAAGGACCCGATGGGCATGGGCTGGCCGCAGTCGGCACCGGTCGCCGAGGCGGCGGAACTGCCCAAGCTGGTGGCGCGCACCCGTCTGCATGCCGGGTTCGCCATCGCGCTCGGCCTGTCGGTCTTGCTGTGGCTGGTCGACACCCGCACCATCTGGGGCTACGAGAATCGCGCGGTCGGCGCCAACCCGCGCGCCGCCGCCTTCGCCGGCATGCCGGTGACGCGGATCATGCTGCGCACCGCCCTGCTGTCGGGCGGGCTGGCCGGGCTGGCCGGGGCGGCGGAGGTCTGCGGGCTGAAGGGCTACCTGACGCTCGACCTGTCGCCGGGCTTCGGCTACAGCGGCATCGTCGTCGCCATGCTGGCGCAGTTGCATCCGATCGGCGTGGTGGGAGCTGCGCTGTTCATCGCCGGCATCTTCGTCGGCGCCGACGCCATGAGCCGGGCCATGCCGGTTCCCAACTACATCGCCGACGTCCTGGTCGCCGCCAGCCTCTTGTGCATGCTGGTCGCCGGGCTGCTGGCGCGCTACCGGCTGCGGCGGGGGTAAGGGGCCATGGATTTCCTGTCGATCATCCTCGACATCCTGCTGTCGGCCGCCTTCTGGACCGCGGTGCTGCGCATCGCCACCCCCTATGTGCTGGGCACGCTGGGCGAACTGGTGTGCGAGCGGGCCGGCGTGCTGAACCTGGGCATCGAAGGCATCATGACGCTGGGCGCCATGGCCGGCTGGATGGCGGTCTACCAGGGGGCCGATCTGTGGACCGGCGTGCTGGTGGCGGCATCCTGCGGCGCACTGCTCGGCCTGCTGCATGCGGCGCTGACCGTGCCGCTCGGCCTGTCGCAGCATGTGACCGGCATCGGCGTGACCCTGCTGGGCACCAGCCTGTCCTATTTCGTCTATCGCCTCGTCCTGCCGCAGGCCAGCACCCCGCCGACCATCGAGCCGTTCCAGCCGCTCGCCCTGCCCGGCGCCCTGGCCCAGACGCCGCTGACCTACCTCGCCCTTCTTCTGGTCGCGGTCGTCGCCTATGTCCTCTACCGCACGCCGGTCGGGCTGGCGGTTCGGATGGTCGGCGAAAATCCGGCCGCTGCCGAGGCGCAAGGGCTGAACGTCACCGCCATCCGCGTCGGCGCGGTCATGGCGGGCAGCGCGCTGATGGCGCTGGCCGGCGCCTTCCTGACCCTGTCGGCCTTCAACGCCTTCTTCTTCAACATGGTCAACGGGCGCGGCTGGATCTGCATCGCGCTGGTGGTCTTCGCCTCCTGGCGGCCGGGCAAGGCGCTGCTGGGCGCCCTGCTGTTCGCGGTGTTCGACGCGCTGCAGCTGCGGCTGCAGCAGGCGAGCGGCGGCGTCCTGCCCTACCAGCTGTTCCTGATGATGCCCTATCTGCTGAGCATCCTGGCGCTGGTGCTGGTGGCCCGCCGGGCTTCCTACCCGCGCGCCCTGATGATCCCGTACCGCAAAGGAGAACGCTGATGTTCGACCTGATCCTGCGCCGCGCCACCCTGCCGGATGGCCGCACCGGCATCGACATCGGCGTCATGGACGGCCGCATCGCCGCGGTCGAAGCCAATCTGGCCGGCGAGGCCGCAACCGAAATCGACGCCACCGGCCGGCTGGTCACCCCGCCCTTCGTCGATTCCCATTTCCATATGGACAGCACGCTCAGCTACGGCCTGCCGCGCGTGAACCAGAGCGGCACCCTGCTGGAGGGCATCGCCCTGTGGGGCGAGCTGAAGCCCCAACTGGTGCAGGATGCCATCGTCGAGCGGGCGCTCGCCTACTGCGACTGGGCGGTCGGGCGCGGCCTGCTGGCGGTGCGCAGCCATGTCGACATCTGCGATCCGCGCCTGCTGGCGGTGGAAGCCCTGCTGGACGTCAAGAAGAGCGTCGCCCCCTACCTCGACCTGCAACTGGTCGCCTTCCCGCAGGACGGCGTTCTCCGCTCTCCGGGCACGGAGGAGCTGCTGCGGCGGGCGCTGGACATGGGCGTCGACGTGGTCGGCGGCATCCCGCATTTCGAGCGCACCATGGCCGACGGTGCCGCCTCGGTTCGGCTGCTCTGCGAGATCGCGGCAGAGCGCGGGCTGCTGGTCGACATGCATTGCGACGAGAGCGACGACCCGCTGTCCCGCCATGTCGAGACGCTGGCCTACGAGACGCAGCGGCTGGGGCTGCACGGCCGGGTGACGGGGTCGCACCTGACCTCCATGCATTCCATGGACAATTACTATGTCTCCAAGCTGATCCCGCTGATGGCGGAGGCCCGGCTGGGGGTGATCGCCAACCCGCTGATCAACATCGTCCTCCAGGGCCGCCACGACACCTACCCCAAGCGCCGCGGCATGACCCGCGTGCCGGAGCTGATGGCCGCCGGGCTGACCGTCGCCTTCGGCCATGATTGCGTGATGGACCCCTGGTATCCGCTGGGCTCCGGCGACATGCTGGAGGTAGCCCACATGGGGCTGCATGTCGGCCAGATGACCGGACAGGACGGCATCAAGGCCGCCTTCGACGCGGTGACGATCAACCCGGCCAAGCTGCTGCATCTGGACGGCTATGGGCTGGAGCCGGGCTGCAACGCCGATCTGGTGGTGCTCCAGGCCGGCAACCCGGTCGAGGCGATCCGCACCCGCGCCGCCCGCCTGTTCGTCCTGCGCCGCGGCCGCATCGTCAGCCGCTGCGAACCGGTGCAGGCGAGGCTCGACCTGCCGGGACGGCCGGAGACGGTCGATTTCCTGCTGAACCGGGGTTGAGAGCGAGAGCCCGCCGATGACGCTCAGCCTGACCGCCCATGCCCGCTTGACGATCCAGGAGCGAGGGTTGGCTCTGGGATGGGTCGAGCGCGCCATCGAATCTCCTGACCGGATCGAAGCCGATCCCAGCGGACCGGACGTATGGCGGTCGTTCAAGCTCATCCCGGAAGCCGGCAACCGGATCATCCGGGTTGTTCATCGACGGGACGGTGCGGATATACTGGTCATCACGGCCTTTCTCGACCGAGGAGCCAAGCTATGAACTCGCGATACGATCCCGAAGCCGACGCGCTGTTCGTGCGCTTTTCGGAGGGCACCATCATCGATTCCCAGGAGGTCGCTCCGGGCATCATTTTGGATTTCGACGATCAGAACCGGATTGTCGCACTCGAAGTGCTGAACGCCAAAGAGAAGATGGCGGCCGGCGCCCTTCCGATCGCCGCGGAATAAATGCTCAGCAAAAAGCCCGCCGGAACGGCCGTTCCGGCGGGCTTTTCCTTTCGATTGAAAGACCTTACGCCTTCAAGAAGTCCCGCAGCGCGTCGGCCACCGCGCGCATTTCCTGCTCGGTGCCGATGGTGACGCGCAGGCAGCTCGGCAGGCCGTAGGAGGGCATCTGGCGGACCAGGATGCCGCGGGCCTTCAGGAATTGGCGGGCAGCCTCGGCGTCGTCCTTGCCGGCGGGCTGGCCCTTGAAATCGACCAGCACGAAGTTGGTGACGCTGGGGTGAACCGTCAGGCCCAGGTCCCGCACGGTGGCGGAGAACCACTCGCGCCACTGCTCGTTGTGGCGGCGGGAGCGGTCGAGGAACTCGGCATCCTCCACCGCGGCGATGCCGGCGACATGGGCGGCGGTCGACACGTTGAAGGGACCGCGCACCCGGTTCAGCACGTCGACGATCCCGGCCGGGCCATAGCACCAGCCGATGCGCAGCGAGCCCAGCGCGAAGATCTTCGAAAAGGTGCGGGTCATCACCACGTTGGGGAACTTCTCCACCAGCTCCTCGCCGGCGGTGTAGTCGTCCTTGTTCATGTATTCGGCATAGGCCGCGTCGATGACCAGGATGACGTCCGCCGGCAGGCCGGCATGCAGCCGCGCCACCTCCGACGCCGGCAGGTAGGTGCCGGTCGGGTTGTTGGGGTTGGCGAGGAAGACCAGACGGGTGCGCGGAGTGACGCGGGCCAGCAGGTTGTCGACGCTGGCGGTCAGCCCGTCCTCCGGCGCGGTCACCGGGGTGGCGCCCACCGACTTGGCGCCGATCGGGTACATCAGGAAGCCGTACTGCGAATACAGCACCTCGTCGCCCGGCCCGGCATAGGAGCGGATCAGCAGGCTGATGATCTCGTCGGACCCGGCGCCGCAGACGATGCGGTCGGCATCCAGGTTGAAGCGCTTGGCGATGGCGCCGCGCAGGGCCGCCGAGGCGCCGTCCGGATAGCGATGCAGGGTGGACGCCGCCGCCGTATAGGCCTCCATCGCCTTCGGGCTCGGCCCCAGCGCCCCTTCGTTGGAGGCGAGACGGATATGACCCTGATGCTCGCCGCCGACATAGGCGGCGATGTCGAGAATCCCCGGACGCGGCTGCGGGCCGTTCGGCTGGGTCATGGTCTGCTTACCTTCCGACTGAATGGGATGGGTTTGGGTGGGATGGGTTGGAACAGGATGGAACAGTTCCGGCGTCGGTGTTCCATCCCGGAAAATGGGGGAGCAGGATATGGCAGGAACCGCCCCGGCGGCTCGCCCCAAAAGCGCGCATCAGCCCAGATGCAGCGGCACGGCATAGCCGCCGACGACGTTGACCCGCACCGGGATGTCGCCCGACCGTTCCAGCAGCTTGGCAAGGCGGGGGTCGGCCTGTCCGACGAAGTCGGCGATCTCGACCAGATGGACCGACGGGCCGCCGCCGCTCATCCCGGTGGCATGGCCGGCCGGGTGCCAGGTGCAGAAACCGACCGGCGGCAGGCCGCAGGCCTCCAGCAGATCCTTCAGCCGGCCGCGGCTGAGGTCGCCGCCGATCTCGATGCTCAGCAGCGTGCGGTCGTCGCCGGTCGGCTCGTGCGGGACGGCGGCGATGGCCAGCGCGTCGCGATTCTCGCCGCGGGCATTGCCGCGCCCGCCGAAGGGCAGACGCGCCACCACCTGCGGCCGGCCGGCGTCGGCCGACACCAGGAAGCGCCACCAGGGGTCCGAATCGTCTTCGGCCGGATAGGGCACCACGGCGACGGTCGCCGTCCCCTCCGACACGGCGCGGAGCGCGGCGGCGGGGGTGTTGACGGCGGTCATCGGCACGAAGCCGCCGAAATGGTCGCGGGCGACGTCCCAGAAACCGCGGCGATCCTCCGGCGCATAGACGGCGACGGCGAAGGGGCCCTGCATGCGGGTAAAGGCGGTGATCATCTCGCGCCAGATGCGCACCACGACCTGGGCGGGGAAGGAACCGGCATGGCGGGCGATCAGGCGGCGCAGGATCGTCGCCTCCCGCGCCGGGCGCAGGATGACCGGCTGCGTGCCGTTTTCGGCCGCGCCATTGCCCTTGGCCGCCCCGATGCGTTCCACCACGGCGGCGCGGCGCATCAGCAGGTCATGGATCGCGTCGTCGATCTGGTCGATCTCGCGGCGCAAATCGTCGAGCGGGGTCCGGGCGGCCATGGGTCAGAAAACCATCGAATGCAAAGCCGGTTAGTAGTAGTCCGCATGCGCCCTGAAATCAAAGAAAACATTGACACTCCGAAGGCCGGCTTCGTAGCTATACCCTCCCGTTCCGCCACAGCTCTCCGAGGGCTTCCGCCAAGGCGCCGCAAGGCTGGAAATCCCGAAGGCCAGAACCGCTTCCAAGGCACGAAACGACATGTCCGCGCCCCCCACCGCGCAGCAGCCCCCTCTGGTCACCCCCACGGTCGCCGACAGCCCGGAGATGCCGGGCAAGCGCGTGCGTCTGGCGGTGGACCGGCCGATGCGGCTGGACAGTGGGGTGGAGATCGGCGGCTTCCAGATCGCCTACCAGACCTACGGCACGCTGAACGCCGACAAATCCAACGCGATCATGATCTGCCACGCCCTGACCGGCGACCATTTCGTGGTGGAGAAGCACCCCGTCACCGGCAAGCCCGGCTGGTGGGAGATGCTGGTCGGTCCCGGCAAGCCGGTGGACACCGACCGCTATTTCGTCATCTGCTCCAACGTGCTGGGCGGCTGCCTGGGCAGCACCGGGCCGAAGGACATCGACCCCGCCACCGGCAAGCCCTATGGCCTGTCCTTCCCGGTGGTGACCATCGGCGACATGGTGCGGGCGCAGAAGCTTCTGGTCGAGCATCTCGGCATCGAGAAGCTGTTCTGCGTCGTCGGCGGCTCCATGGGCGGCATGCAGGTGCTGCAATGGGCGGTGGCCTATCCCGAATCGGTGTTCGCCGCGGTGCCCATCGCCACCGCCGCCCGCCATTCGGCGCAGAACATCGCCTTCCACGAGGTCGGGCGCCAGGCGATCATGGCCGACCCGAACTGGCGCGGCGGCAATTATCTGCTGGAAGGCACCAAGCCGGAGGCCGGTCTGGCCGTCGCCCGCATGGCCGCCCACATCACCTACCTGTCGGAAGCGGCGCTGCACCGCAAGTTCGGCCGCAACCTGCAGGATCGCAAGGCGGTCACCTACGGCTTCGACGCCGATTTCCAGGTGGAAAGCTACCTGCGCTACCAGGGGGCGGCCTTCGTCGAGCGGTTCGACGCCAACTCCTACCTCTACATCACGCGGGCGATGGATTATTTCGACCTCGCCGCCGATGCCGGGGGCACGCTGGCCAACGCCTTCCGTCCGGGGGGCAAGACGACGCCGGTGCGCTTCTGCCTCGCCAGCTTCTCCAGCGACTGGCTGTTCCCGACCTCGGAATCGCGGGCCATCGTGCATGCGCTGAACGCCGTCGCCGCCAATGTCAGCTTCGTGGAGATCGAGACCGACAAGGGCCACGACGCCTTCCTGCTGGACGAGCCGGAGTTCCATCAGGTCATCCACGGCTTCCTGGAGGGCTGCGCCGAGCATCGCGGCCTGTCCGCCCGCCGCCGCGCGCGCTGATTGGCATTGGGATTGGGACTGGACGACCGACCATGGTGGACATTCGCGACGACCTGAAGCTGATCGCCGAGATGGTGGAGCCGAACAGCCGCGTGCTGGACGTCGGCTGCGGAGACGGCGCCCTGCTGGACTATCTGTCCCACGCCAAGAACGTCGACGGGCGCGGCATCGAACTCAGCATGGACGGCGTGCGGCAATGCGTGGCGCACGGCCTGTCGGTGATCCAGGGCGATGCCGAGACCGACCTGAAGGACTATCCGGCCGGCGCCTTCGACTACGTCATCCTGGGCCAGACCCTGCAGGCGATGCGGCAGCCGCGCGACGTGCTGCAGATGATGTGCCGCATCGGCCGCCGCGCCATCGTGTCGGTCCCCAATTTCGGTTACTGGCGGGTGCGGTTGCAGCTGATGCTGACCGGCCGCATGCCGGTGACGGAGAAGCTGGGCTATCAGTGGTGGGAAACGCCCAACATCCATTTCTGCACGTTGCGCGACTTCGTCGTCCTGACGGAGGAGATGGGCATCACCATCGAGCAGACCCGCATCATCGACCGCGCCGGCCGGGTGACCAGCCACGCCCATTCCGGCCTCGCCAACCTGTTGGGCGAACAAGGCGTCTTCCTGCTGCGCGGCAACGGCGGCTGACGGATCTCCGATAAAGGCGGGAACTTCCCGCCTTCACGCTTGTTCATGGTACGTTCCTTTTTTATGAGGCACGGATCATGACCAGCAAGCACACCGACGACCGCCGGACCCATTCCGAGCACGAGAATCCGAAGACCGGCGAAGACCACTCCAACCGCGACAAGAACCCCGACGACTGGACCACCGGCGACGAGCCGATGACCGGCGCCCAGGCGTCCTACCTGAAGACGCTGAGCGAGGAAGCCGGCGAGTCCTTCGAAGACGGGTTGTCCAAGGCGGAAGCATCCAAGCGGATCGACGCCCTTCAGGACAAGACCGGGCGCGGGAAGTGACGGGAAATCCCCTCTCCCCCGGGGAGAGGGAGTTTTCCGCGAAGCTCCGCCGGCAACCCCAGGGCATGTTCCGCTGTTAACCAGGGCGATACCGAATCCGAACGGAAGGGTCGCCCTTATGCTCCGCCCCCTGTTGCTCCTGCCGGCCGCGGCGCTGCTGCTGACCGGCACCGCCATTGCCCAGACCACTCCGGCGCCGGGCGCCAGCGCCTCGCCGCCGCTGATGACCGCGCCGCGGCCGGACGATCAGCCGGCGACCGGAGCGATCACCTCTCCGACGGGGGTTGGTGGCGAGGCTCCCTCCCATGAGGTGCAGAACCCCGCGCCGCCGGTGGGGCCATCACAGACGGGATCAGGGCAAGCGTCGCCGCCGGTGGCGGCCCTGCCGCCGGCAGCGCTCAACCCCGATCAGGCGCGGGCGATGGTGGGGAATGAATTGCGCACCAATGACGGCCAGCCGGCCGGCCGCATCCTCGACTTCACCATGGACCAGACCGGCGACCGGGTGGACCGCATCGTCGTGGCGCCGAACGAGGTGCTGGGGCTTGGCGAGAAGCTGGTGGCTCTGCCGGCCGACATGCTGGGCAATGGTCCGACAGGTCCGGTGCTGAACATCGGGCAGGCGGACTTCGCCAAGGCGCCGACCTTCGCTTATGGCGACGAGCCGACGCTGACCCGACCCGAAACCCAGCAGCCCGACAAGGAATAAGCCGGTCAGGCGGCGGCCGGGCGGCGGCGGAAGATGCCGGTCAGGCAGGCGACGAGGCACAGCCCGGCCCCCAGCCACAGCACGACGACGCTGCCGTCCGCCTTGCCGATGGCGGTGAAGACCAGACCGACCGTGGCGGCACCCAGCGTCTGGCCCAGCAGCCGGCCGGTCGCCTGGATGCCGCTGGCACCGCCGCTGCGCTCCTTCGGCGCGCTGCTGACCAGCACCTTGTTGTTCGGGGTCTGGAACAGGCCGAAGCCGAAGCCGGCCAGCGCCATCCGCCAGACCATATCCAGCGTCGACGGATCGGGCGGCAGCAGCGCCATCAGGGCAAGACCGGTGGCGAACAGCGCCAGCCCGGCTGCCGCCAGCCGCGTCGGCTCGTAGCGGTCGGCCAGCCGGCCGGAGATCGGGGCGACCAGCGCCACCATCAGCGGCCAGGGCGTCATCAGCAGCCCGGATTCGGCCAGCGAGCGGTGCAGCACGTCCTCGAAGAAGAAGGGCATGGCGACGAAGACGATGTTCTGCGCTGCAAAGGAGCAGACCGAGGTCACCACCGACAGGGCGAAGACCGGCCGGCGCAGCAGATCCACCGGCAGCAGCGGTGCGGCCTGCGCCAGCTCGCGCCGCACCAGCGTCGTGCCGAGCACCAGCGCCGCCGCCAGTTCCACCGCGACCTGCCAGGTGGGCTGGCTGCCGTCCACCCCCTTGAAGCCGACGATCAGCAGGCCGAGCGTGGCGGCGTTCAGCGCCGCGCTCAGCCAGTCGAAGCGGTGCCCGGCCGGATTGGACACCGGCATCGCCCGCGCCGCCACCACCAACGCCGCCAGCCCCAGCGGCACATTGACCGCGAAAAGCCAGGGCCAGGACGCCACCGACAGGATCAGCGCCGCGAGGCTCGGTCCCGCCGCCGAGGACACCGCGACGATCATCGCGTTGTAGCCGACGCCGCGCCCGAGATGGGTGGAGGGGTAGATGTGGCGGACCAGCGCCAGATTGACGCTCATGATCCCGGCGCCGCCGATGCCCTGCAACACGCGGGCGGCGGTCAGAACCGGCAGGTTCGGCGACAGCGCGCAGGCCAGCGAGGCCACGGTGAAGACCGCCAGACCGAACCAGTAGACCTTGCGGTAGCCGATGATGTCGCCCAGCGAGGCCAGAGGGAACAGCGAGACGGTGACCGCCAGCTGATAGGCGTTGACCACCCAGATCGCGCCGGCGGCATCGACCGCGAATTCTCGCTGGATCGTCGGCAGGGCGATGTTGGCGACCACCCCGTCCAGCACCGCCATGATCAGCGCGACGGTCATCGCCGCCATCGCCCAATAGCGCTGCGGGGTCGGCAGCCCGTCCGACACCGCGACGGGCGGCTTGCGGACTGCGGATGCTGCGGAGGCGAGGGACTGGGCGGGCAGGTCTGGCATGGTGGAGGCCAGCATAGAGGCCGATCCACGCTGTGCGGTCGCAGCAATTTCGCATGAAAGCAATGCGACAGCCGAGCGCGCGGGTGGGTCTCTATCCGACCGGAACCCCTTCCCCACCCTCCTGTTGGAAGGGAAAGCGAGCCAACAGGAAGGAGCGCCATCATGACCAAGCACATTCCGCCCGTCCCGCCCCAGGGCCGCAGCGACAAGGGTCCCGGCGAGCCGGCGACCGGCACGTCGACGGAGGTTGAAGCCGGCAAGCGCGACGTTCCGAACCCCAAGGAACAGGGCCAGACCGCCAACACCCGGCAGAACACCACCCACCAGGGCTATCAGCAGGATCGGTGAGGCATGAGCAAGCATAGTGACGCGACCGACCGCCACCATGGCGGTCCCGGCAGCAGCCGGCAGAACGCCGACAAGCCGGCGCCGGCACCGGAAAAGCACCCGCGTCCGGGCGAACCCACCAACACCCGCCACTCCGGCACGTCCGGCGGCGGTGGCGAACGCGACATCCACCACACGCACGACCCGAAGACGAAGCGGTAAGTAACACCCTCTCATCACCGGGATCTCCCCCTCTCCCCCCCGGGGAGAGGGTCGGGGTGAGGGGGGTGCATGGGGTGGATTTATTGGGTACCGGGACTGCGCATCCCTTGAAGAGCCACGCCGCGCGTCCCCCCCCCCCCCACCCCCCCCCCCCCGGGGGGGGGGGGGGGGGGGGGGGGGGGGGGGGGGGCCGCCCCCCCCCCCCCCCCAACAGACCCCCGCGCCCCGCCG